>JAQXXM010000019.1 GCA_029226065.1 Clostridiales bacterium | reverse complement strand
TGTAAATCTTGTAAAATGCGATATTTTAGAGGAGATACCCGACGGTAAGTTTGATGTTATAGTATCAAATCCGCCATATATCGAAACTGATACGATTTTCAGCCTTGATAATATAGTGTCTATGTATGAGCCGCCTGAGGCACTTGACGGAGGTTTTGATGGGTTGATGTTCTATCAGAGAATTGCAGAGCTTGCTCCTGAACTATTGGAGGATAATAGTTTTATTGCATTTGAGATAGGATATACTCAAGGAGAGGCTGTATCGGAAATTCTTGACGAGGCAGAGTTTTCTTCAATAAAGGTTATTGAGGATCCTTGCGGAAATGAGCGTGTTGTTACGGCTAAATATAAATCATCGTTATTTTCGGATTTAATTTCATAAGATACTCACATAAGGAGACTGAAATGGACAGAGTAGCAAAAGCAGAGGAACTTTTTAAATCAGGTTACAACTGCTCGCAGTCAGTAATTGGTGCAGTATGTGATGATTTGGGACTGGATTTTGATACTGCTATGAAGATTTCTGAGGGCTTTGGCGGCGGAATGGGCCGTATGCGATTGACATGCGGTGCTGTTTCGGGAATGGTAATGGCAGTAGGAATGGTTATGTCACGTGGCAATACAGACGGCGACACAAGAGCCGAGGTCTATGCTAAGGTACATGAGCTTGCTGATAAATTCAGTGCAGAAAACGGTACAATTATTTGTTCACAGCTACTTGGGTTGGACAAAACAAACGAATACAATCCTACACCCGATGCAAGAACAGAAAAATACTATAAGAAGCGTCCGTGTGTGGAGCTTGTAAAGCAGTGCGTTAAAATAATCGAAGACGAATTGTTGTAAATTTAAGGCTGAATGGTTTAGATGTATATACTTAATCATTCAGCTTTTTAGTGTGCTTATATCAGTTCTGTTCTTTCGTTCACTAAGGGAACAGAACATAAAACCACAGCGAATATACCGTAAAATAATAACATATTTTAAAAATTTTATGAAACAACTTGTAATTTATTATAAAAAATGGTATAATTATATGATACCAAAATTGAAAGGTGATAAGTCCTATGCATATAACCGACGAAATGATAAAAAAGCTTTGCTCGGATATGGTATACAGGCATGGTGATGAGATTTTTACAGATGGGCGTGTGCATATAAAAAAACGCTCAGACACTGAAATCGGTGCCGCTGTGGATGGGGAAGAACTGTATCATGTCTATATATCTTTTGAGGACAATAAAATAAAAAGCGAACTTTGCACCTGTACGTACTACCAGACTATGCAGACACCTTGTAAGCATATAGTTGCCGTATTAATGCAACGTATGGCAGAACTTAAAGACGGAGCAAATCTTGAAAATGAAAATGACAGGATAGCGTCATTACTCTGTCACGAGTTTTCTTACTACGGAGAGAGGCAAAAAATCCGTGCAACCTTTGAGCTTTTTGTGCGCCCTAATCGTGATACGGAGCCTGAATTTGAAATGTCTGTTGTTTTGCCGGACTGCGGAGGCCGTATACAGGGACTTGAAAACTTTCTTGATTGCTATCTTAACTATAAGGAGTTTAGGGTTGACAGGAGCAATGTGTACTCAAGACGGAGTATGTATTTTGCACCTGACGAGGACAATATTATAAAAATACTTGCTGAGGTGTATCAGACTCGCTCATCAGGTATAAGCCTATACCGAAAAGCATCGTCAAAAACGTCTTTTGGTTCTGCTGTGATACGCAGAGTTTTGCCATATCTTACAAATATGGATTTTAAGTTTGTATTTGACGGTATCAGTATCAGCGGTGTAAAAATCAAACAAGACGATCCCGACATATTAATTGACATTCTTGCAACGGGCAGAGATATAATGATGTCGCTATCCGAAAGCGGATATGCACTTACTCCGAATGGTGAATGGTTTTTCTACAACGATAATATTTACCATACATCACATACATGGCGTGATTATTTTATGCCGATTTATCGTTCGTTATCTGATGAGAGGAGAACACAGATAACGTTTAAAGGTGATAACGCAATGCTGTTTGCCGCACATGTACTGCCTAAACTGCGTGATAGACATGGTGTTGTTATAGACGGAGTTGATGAAATAATAGTCAATGACAAGCCTGAATTTACTGTATTTCTTGACAGTGACGGAAAGGATATTGTAGCTTCCGTTACTGCAAGATACGGCAGTATGCAGTTCAGACTGCCCCAGACACATATACCTCTTGATGATAAGATAATCATACGTGATTTTGATTTTGAAAATCGTGTTTTGTCAATGTTTGGCAGTTTTAATCGTACAGGCTATGTATACAGATTATCAGGCGACAATGAAATATATAAATTCATCACACAGGACATAAAGCTTTTGTCGGGACTTGCAAAAGTTGTGGTCAGTGACAGCTTCAGGCGTTTAGAGATTAATGATAATCTTGACTTGTCTGTAAAAGCGTCGTACAATACACGTGAAGATTATCTTGAAATTGAGTTTTCATCTAATCTCTTGCCTGAAGAAATAAGCGAGCTATTGAATGCACTAAAGTTTAAAGAGGATTTTTACCGTACCAAAGACGGCAGATATATTGAGTTTAATAATAACAGCAAGCGTGAGCTTATTGAACTTCTATTAAATGTAGGTGTCACAGAGGAGGATCTCAAAAACGGCAGGAAGATACTGCCGAAATTTGAATTGTTAAGGCTTGAAGCATCAAACGACATCGAAAAAGACAGAAGCATAAAGGAGTATATAGATGCAGTTCGCAGTAAAAAAATAGATATTCCGAATAAACTTGCAAATACGCTGAGAGGTTATCAAAAGGATGCAATTTCGTGGTTTTATGAGTTGACGCAGCTGGGTATGGGAGGAATACTTGCTGATGATATGGGACTTGGAAAAACGCTTGAGACCATCGCCTATATACACTGTATTAAACCTGACAAACCGACATTAATTGTAGCACCAAGTACGCTTATATACAATTGGCAACGTGAAATAGAGCGTTTTTTGCCCGACTCAAAATACTTGCTTATAAACGGAGCAAAAGATGAAAGAACTGAATTAATACAAAAGGTCGGTGAATATGAGTTTGTAATTACATCATATCCATTGTTAAGGAGAGATATAAATCAATATAAATATATAGAATTTTCTTTCTGTGTTATTGATGAGGCTCAGTATATAAAAAACAGAAAGACAATGAACGCTATTAGCGTAAAAAAAATACAGGCCAAGCATAAGTTTGCACTGACAGGAACTCCTATTGAAAATTCAATAATGGAGCTGTGGTCTATATTCGATTTTATTATGCCGGGCTATTTAGGAACGGCACGGTCATTTGGTGAGAGGTTTTTGAATGTTTCAGATGATGCGGAAATATCCGAAACCTTAAGGAATATTATACGTCCTTTCGTATTAAGACGTTTAAAGAAAGATGTGTTATCGGAGCTTCCTGAAAAGATAGAGACAACTATGACAGCGGAGCTTAGTCGAGAGCAAAAGGCAATATATCAGGTATACGTGGAAAAGGTGCGTAATGAGGCTATAGATGTTCTTGCCTCGGGTGGCGGAAAAATGGGCATATTAACAGGAATATTAAGACTAAGGCAGATATGCTGTCATCCCGAACTGTTCGTCAGCGGGCAAAAGCTTACAAGCGGCAAGCTTGAGCTTTTAAAAGACGTAGTAAAAACTGCACTTGCAGGCGGTCATAGAATTTTGATTTTTTCACAGTTCAGAAAAATGCTTGATATAATTGAAAATGAACTTGCACAACAGGGCATTTCCGCTTTCACTATTACAGGCGATGTTCCGATACAGGAACGAGTGGATATTTGTGAACGATTTAACTGCGGTGAGAAGAAAGTTATACTTGTTTCTCTTAAAGCGGGCGGTACAGGAATAAACCTTACAGGTGCTGATACTGTAATTCACTATGATCCATGGTGGAATCCCGCCGTTACAGATCAGGCGACAGATCGAGCATATAGAATTGGTCAGACACGTGCGGTACAGGTGATTAAGCTTGCGTCACACGGTACAATAGAAGAAAAAATACTGAGACTGGAAAGTAAAAAGAGAGCTCTTGCTGATGATATTATAAAAGTAAACAGCAAGACAATCGGTAATCTTACAGATCGGGAGATAATGTCTTTATTTGATATATAGAGGCGGAAAGAGAGTTGTATGGAGCTTCTTGAGTGGATAGAAATTAACAAAACAAAAGAAAAGAGAAAGCTTAGAGAAAGTCGTTATTTTGATTTATGGTTAGTAGGCGGAACGTGCTTTTTGACGTTGTTGTTTGGGATAATGTACGTTTTGATGAGTAAGACCGTATATTTCTGGGATAATTCAACTTATTGGGATATAGGCAGAATGTTATCTGAAAAGCCCATTAATTTCGATTTCTTTAAAGAAGTATATAATTCAATAGGTACAAACGATTACAACTATTTTATAGCCGTACCTGTGGCATTGTGGATGAAGTTGTTCGGTACTACACGTATATCTTATGTTATTGCAGTTGTTTTGTTTTATGTAGTACCGACTCAGATTGTTATATATCTTATTGCAAGACGTATGAAAAGAACCCGTCTTGCATTTGCGGTGTCGATACTAAGTATTCCTGCTTTTGTATATAATGCAGTTATAGGTTTTATAGATGTGGCAGGAGTATTAATAGGGCTTTTGTGCTATTATTTATACTTTACGGACGTATTGCGTAATAAACTGTATATTAAGAGTGTGCTTTTAGGCGTTTTACTTGTCCTTATTATGCTGACACGCAGATATTTTGCCTTTTTTGCAGTGTCATTCGTCACTGTGATGGCATTAAATGCAATACTGTTCAAAAAGAGCTTTAAGGAGATTGCAGTAACAGTATCTGCAATTGCTATAATGCTTGTTGTATTCTTCTATCCGTTTCTTGTGAATATATTGCTCAAAAATTACGGTACACTGTACTCAAGCTACAAATATTCAGTCTTTACTGATTTTAAACTGATAACGAGATATTTTGGCGTTGTATTTATATTGCTTGTTTTCGGACTGGGTATATATCTTGCAATCAAGAAAAAGGAAATGAGATGTCTGTCTGCAATAATGCAGATTGTAATATGTGCATCTATGTTTATGCTGACACAAACACATGGTCAACAGCATTTGCTGATGTATATTCCGCCGCTTACAATGCTTGTAATGCTTTCTGTGGACTGTATTGATAAAAAAGCTTTGTTGATAACTCTATCTGCTGTAGCTTTACTTAATTTTGTCAGCCCATCGATTAACCGTGTTCAGCCTAAGAATATACAGGAGATAAAGACACTGTCACTTTTTCCGTCGTATTCCGTAAAACCTGAAACACGAAGTGATATAAATGCAATTCTTGCACTAAAACGTAATCTTGATAAGAAAATACCTGAGGGCGAAAATTGTGGTGTTCTTGCATCATCATTTACGCTTAACAGCAGCATACTTATAAATGTTGTACCGTCACTTAACAAGAAAGAAATGCGTCAGGATAACTATATAATAGGTTTACCCGAAGTTGATTCGAGAGATTATTGGCGACTTAACGAGTTGTATCAGTGTGGATATCTTCTCGTTGCAACGCCTGCACAGACACATCTGTCGCCAAAAGAACAGACAATTATTGTTCAGGCTGTAAAAAGCTTTGATGAGGGTACAGATATAGCAAACTCCTTTATGGAAATAAAAGATTTTAGAACAAAAATAGGTGAGGTAGACGTTAGGCTGTACAAGAGAGTAAAAGATATATCCGAGACTGAAAAGACAGAATTTGAATTAAAATTATATAAATAAGAGAAAGGTGTGATGTGTTATGCGTGAGTGCATATATTGCGGACGTCAGTTAGAGAAGGGTGAAAAGTGCAGTTGTGCAATGAGTGTTGCAAAACGTATGGAAAAGGAAGGAAATGCTTCTAATTCCGCACCAAAAAAGGAAAAGAAGCAGAAGAAAGAACGGAAAAAACGTGAACGAACATATACACATTCGCAAGCTAAATCGGACACTAAAAATGCGTTTAAAGACGTGTGGAGACAGTTTGTATCGTTTATTAAAAATCCCGTAGAAACAGTTATGAATCCCGGAGAGATGAGTTGGGCAACTATACTTATTCTTGTAGCAATAGAGGGCATTATATGCGGTTTGTGCGTATTTTCAGTATATACAGGAGTAATAAGAGGTGCTGTGAGTATTCTCGGCAATGCTATGGGATTTAGAGGTCTTGCAGGGTACACAAATCTGAAAAACTGGCTATTGGCAGGCTTTTCGGGCGGATTAAGCGGTATAGTGATGTTTTTTCTGTATTCAGGTATATTCTTTGCTGTGAACAAGTGGATTGTGCGTCAATTTTCACCGTATCGTGAATTTATAAAGCGTTTTGCATTTGTTGCACTGCCTATAAGTGTATTAGGAGCATTCAGCGTTGTATTAGGTTTGTTCTCTAAGACAACACTTTTGCTTTTACTGATATGCGGTGTTATTGGCAGTGTTATTATAACCTATGAAATATTGAGAAGTGTGTGGTATAAAAAAAGTCCTACACAAATTATGTATATTATGATGGCGTGCATATTTATCTTTTTGCTGATAGCTGTTAATTTTATCAGAATTGCATAATCATACAAAAAAATATGCACAATTTTAGAAAAAAGTCTTGACAAAACAGTCAAAATGTTAGATACTATTAGGTAGGACTATTTTAGATAAATAAAACATGATTAACGAAGGAGACAATGGTGGTATGAAAAAACGAGACGATATCAATAAGGTACTGATAATCGGTTCAGGTCCGATTATTATAGGTCAGGCTTGTGAGTTCGATTATTCGGGTACACAGGCATGTAAGGCGTTAAAGAAGCTGGGCTACGAGATTGTACTTGTAAACTCAAACCCTGCTACTATTATGACAGATCCTGAAACTGCTGATGTGACATATATTGAGCCTCTTAACGTGGAACGCTTGACGCAGATTATTGAGAAGGAGCGTCCCGACGCACTGTTGCCTAACTTAGGCGGTCAGTCAGGTTTGAACTTGTGTTCTGAACTTGCAAAAGAGGGTGTGCTTGACAAATACAATGTTAAGGTAATAGGAGTTCAGGTAGACGCCATTGATCGTGGTGAGGATAGAATTGAATTTAAGAATACCATGGAGTCGTTGGGTATTGAAATGGCACGCAGTGAGGTGGCATATTCAGTTGACGAGGCATTGGCGATTGCTGATAAATTAGGATACCCTGTAGTTCTTCGTCCTGCCTATACTATGGGCGGTGCCGGCGGCGGACTTGTATACAATAAGGAAGAATTAAAAACTGTTTGTGAACGTGGTCTGCAGGCAAGCTTAGTAGGTCAGGTGCTTGTTGAGGAGTCAGTTTTAGGTTGGGAAGAGCTTGAGCTTGAGGTAGTACGTGACTCACAGAATAATATGATTACAGTATGCTTTATCGAGAATATTGATCCGCTTGGCGAGCATACAGGTGACTCGTTCTGTTCTGCACCTATGCTTACTATACCTGAGGATGTACAGCAAGAGCTTCAGCGTCAGGCATATAAGATTGTAGAGGCAATCGAGGTTATAGGCGGAACTAACGTACAGTTTGGAAGAAACCCAAAAGACGGACGTATAATCGTTATTGAAATAAACCCGAGAACATCACGTTCATCTGCACTCGCATCAAAGGCAACAGGATTTCCGATAGCTTATGTGTCATCATTGCTGGCAGCAGGTCTTGACCTTTGTGATATACCTTGCGGAAAGTACGGAACTCTTGATAAATATTATCCTGATGGTGACTACGTTGTAATTAAGTTTGCACGTTGGGCGTTTGAGAAGTTCAAAGGTGCTCAGGACAAGCTTGGTACACAGATGCGTGCCGTTGGCGAGGTAATGAGTATCGGTAAAACATATAAAGAAGCATTCCAGAAAGCAATCCGTTCACTTGAGATAGGAAGATATGGACTTGGTGGTGCTAAGGACTTTGGCGAAAAGTCAAAGGACGAGCTTTTGAATATGCTCAATAATGCAACAAGCGAAAGACACTTTATTATGTATGAAGCATTAAGAAAAGGTGCATCAGTTGATGAAATTAACGAGATTACAAAGATTAAGTCCTACTTTATAGAACAGATGAAGGAGCTTGTTGAGGAGGAGGAAGCACTCAAATCATATAAGGGCAGTATTCCGCCCGTAGCGGTGCTTGAAAGTGCAAAGAAAAACGGATTTTCTGATAAGTATTTATCACAGTTGCTTGATGTAGCTGAAGAAGAAATCAGAAATGCAAGACTTAATGCAGATATAAAAGAAGCGTGGGAAGGTGTACACGTAAGCAGTACAGAAAATGCAGCATACTATTATTCCTCATATAATATCAAAGATAATAGCCCTGTCAATACAGATAAGCCGAAAATTATGATACTTGGCGGCGGCCCTAACAGAATAGGACAGGGAATAGAGTTCGACTATTGTTGCGTTCACGCATCAATGGCACTTAAGAAACTTGGTTTTGAGACGATTATCGTAAACTGTAACCCTGAAACTGTGTCAACAGACTACGATACATCTGACAAGCTGTATTTTGAACCGCTAACACTTGAAGATGTTCTAAGCATCCACGAAAAGGAAAAACCGGTAGGAGTAATCGCACAGTTTGGTGGTCAGACACCGCTTAATCTTGCGGCAGAGCTTAAGAAAAACGGTGTTAATATTCTTGGTACAACACCTGAAACGATAGATCTTGCAGAGGACAGAGATTTGTTCCGTGCAATGATGGATAAGCTTGAAATCCCAATGCCTGAATCGGGAATGGCTGTAAATATTGATGAGGCTATTGCAATAGCAAATGAAATAGGTTATCCCGTTATGGTTCGTCCTTCATACGTGTTGGGAGGACGAGGTATGGAGGTTGTTCACGATGAGGACAGCTTGCGTGTGTATATGAATGCCGCAGTTGGTGTAACACCTGACAGACCTATTCTTATAGACAGATTTTTAGGCCATGCAACAGAGTGTGAGGCAGATGCAATAAGCGACGGCGAAAACGTATTTGTTCCGGCTGTAATGGAGCATATCGAGCTTGCAGGTGTACATTCGGGTGACTCGGCATGTATATTGCCCTCTATGAATATCTCACCTGAGCATGTGGAAACAATTAAGGATTACACTAAGAAGATTGCAAAGGAAATGAACGTTCGCGGTCTTATGAATATGCAGTATGCAATAGAGAACGGAAAGGTCTATGTACTTGAGGCAAATCCGAGAGCGTCAAGAACAGTTCCACTTGTATCAAAGGTATGTGATATACGTATGGTGCCTCTTGCAACGGACATTATTACAGCTCCTCTTACAGGCAGACCGTCACCGCTCCCGGATATTAAGGAAAGACATATTGGACACTACGGTGTAAAAGAAGCAGTATTCCCATTCAATATGTTCCAGGAGGTTGACCCTGTATTAGGACCTGAAATGCGTTCAACAGGTGAGGTTCTTGGTATGGCAGAAAGCTTTGGCGAAGCGTTTGCAAAGGCTCAGGAGGCAACACAGACAAGACTTCCTAAAGGCGGAAAAGTTCTTATAAGTGTAAATGACCGCGACAAGGATGAGCTTATTGAGGTTGCACAAGGCTTTATCGACTGTGGGTTTGATATAGTTGCTACAAAGGGTTGCTGTGAATATTTAAAGCAAAATGGTATAGAAGCTACGCAGGTGGCGAAGCTTGATGAGGGCAGACCGAACGTGCTTGATATCATAACAAACCATGAAGTAAGCATTGTTATCAATACACCTAATGACAAAAAGGGTGCAACAGATGATAGCTATATAAGAAAAGCAATCATTAAGACAAAAGTACCATATATGACAACAATGGCAGAGACAAAGGCGGCAATTGACGGAATACGTGCTTTACAAAAAGGCATTGGCAATGTTAGGTCATTACAGGACTTCCATAAGGATATAAAATAAGATATGATAACGGGGCAGAAACAAAACATTATGTTTCTGCCCTGTATCTGTATAAGAATATATTTACCACTTTTTGCTTATATAACTATGCCGGTACTCTGACGGTGAACGACCTGTCAGCTTTTTAAACGTGACTGAAAAATGTCGGTAATCATTAAATCCTGCTAATTCACTGATTTCTGGTAGAGTATAATAGCCCATAGAAATCAGCTCCTTTGCGTAATTTATTCTAAGATTAATTATATATTTTTTGGGGGAAATCCCATATTCCTCTCTGAAAAGCTTACGGAAATATGTTTCACTCATATGCGAAATATCTGCAAGTGTCTCCACTGTAAGCGATGAATCAGAAAAGTTTTTTATGGCAAATTCAACAGATTCGTTTATTAAGAGGTTTTTTGTTATTGGCGGTCGGTTTTCGGAATATATATCTGAAAAAATATCGCACAACACGGAAGCGGCTTTCATTTTATATCCGACATCTTTTTTATCCCATACATTCAATAGTTTTCTGAATTTCTGCTTGTATTTTTCTGCATCATCAGGGTAAAAATATTCTATTTTACGGCTTTCCTGACCGAAACACAGAAAATGAACAACAATAACATGGTCAAGCTTTGCCGTTCGTATGTAATCTGTATTTGGCGGAAAATAACTGATTGCGTTATCGCCTAAATGAAATACGGAGTTTTTAGTTTCTATTACTGTATCAGATTCATATCTGAATGACAATGCATTATACTTTCTGTTACAGTTAAAGGATCTTGCTGTTTCCTGATGCAATTCCATTACATCCAGGACAATAAAACCTATATTTTCTTGTTCGAAAAACAAAACTTTCCACCTCTTTTCAAGGCAATTATACAATATTTGTTTCGTTTTGTCAACATTTTGTTGTGTTTTATGTATTGTAATTTCTGTATTTGTAATATATAATAAAAATACAATATTTTATAAATGGAGGTCTATTATGAACAGACGAGATATAGCATTACGCTACTTTGATGAAAACAAGGATTTTATGAACAACTATGTTCCTGCTCAGATAGAGCAAAACAGAAAAGGTGATATTCATATCAATGTCACCGATAAGGACGGAAATCCTGTTAAAAATGCAAAGGTTGTAATTAAGCAGAAATCACATACGTTCCATTACGGCGCTAACATATTTATGCTTGATGAATTTGAGACGGAAGAAAAAAACAAGATCTATAGGGATGAGTTTTCAAAAACTTTTAACTTGGCAACTGTTCCATTCTATTGGTCAGATTTGGAGCCGGAACAGGGTAAACCGAGATTTAGTGCAGACAGCCCTAAAATATATCGTCGTCCTGCTACTGATTTATGTGTTAATTATTGCAAGGAAAAAGGCATTGAGCCGAAGTGTCATTGTTTGAATTACGATAATTTTCTTCCTAAGTGGCTTAAGGATGCAGGTGTGGCTACACATAAGAAATTCCTTGACAAGAGATTTCGAGAGCTTGCGGAGCATTATGCTGATATTATTCCGTCATGGGAGGTAACGAACGAAACATTTAATTGGCAATGGGATACACCAAATAACTCTCAAAGCAAGTTTTACAAGGAAGATGATTTCGTTGAGTGGAGCTTCCGTATGGCAGACAAGTATTTTCCATTAAATCGACTTATTATTAATGACTACCACGTATTTGAGCAGGCATACAGAGAAAACAGAAGCCAATATTATATGCAGATAGAAAGACTTATGAACAACGGCATTACACATCTTGACAGTATCGGTATGCAGTTCCACAGCTTCTTTGGACAGGATAAGGAAAAAGATATAGCTAAAACAAGATATAACCCAATATATCTTTACGAAGTTCTGAATAAATATGCACAGCTTGGAAAGAAAATTCAGATTACAGAGATGACAATTCCTGCATATTCTGATTCTACAGAGGATGAGGAGATACAGGCAGAGCTTATTAAAAATCTGTATTCTGTTTTCTTTAGTCATCCTGCAATGGAAGCGATAATCTATTGGAATGTTGTTGACGGATATGCGGCATGGGCACCTCAAGGTGATATGACAGTAGGAGAAAATGTTTATTACGGCGGAGTAAGACGTTTTGACTTGTCAGAAAAACCTGCATCAAAGGTAATTAAAGACCTATTTTCAAATGTATGGCATACAGAGGCAGAAGAGACAACGGATGAAAACGGTAAAGCAAAATTGCGTGGATTTTACGGTGAATATGAAATGGAAATACATACACCTGATAAATCGGTTAAGTCTGATATTTCGATTTCTGAGAATAGAAACGGTTTTATAGATGTGACAATATAAAAAAAGCGTAATAACGCATCAACCCCCTGACCCCCAATCTTGGGGGCAGGTGGTACGCTTTTTTTGAACAAGCAAAATTGCTCACTCAAAACGGGCAATTTCCTATGTTATGAAAATACGGGGGCGTTGCATTTGCAACAGCCCCCGTATTATTGTGCTATTATTTAAAATAATTCACGCCTGCTTCAAATAATTTCTGATTTTTGTTACCCGGGACGTTTGATGCGATATTTTCACCAATACGCTCGCTGTGTCCCATTTTACCGAGTATTCGTCCGTCAGGACTAAGTATACCCTCAATGGCGGCAATTGAGCCGTTGGGATTCCACTCACTATCGTATGTCGCTTTGTTGTCAAGATTTACGTACTGGGTTGCAATTTGCCCGTTTTCGGCAAGCTTCTTTATAACATCATCAGATGCTACAAATCTACCCTCACCATGAGAAAGTGCAATTGTATGAACATCGCCCGTCTCGACATTTGCAAGCCATGGAGATTTGTTTGAGGCAATTCTTGTATAAGCCATTCTTGAAATATGTCTGCCTATTGTATTGAATGTCAACGTGGGCATATCAGCATCAAGGTCACGTATTTCGCCATAGGGAACAAGACCAAGCTTAACGAGTGCCTGGAAACCGTTACAAATACCGAGCATCAAACCATCTCTATTGTTCAGCATATTCATAACTGCATCCTTAACCTGCGGATTTCTGAAGGCTGTCGCAATGAACTTACCCGATCCTTCGGGTTCGTCACCGCCTGAGAAACCGCCGGGTATCATTACAATCTGAGACTGGTCGATACGCTTTTTCATTTCGTTTAGTGACTCCTCTACATCGCAAGCTGTCAGATTGCGTATAACAAATATATCAGAGACACCGCCTGCACGTTCAAATGCACGTGCTGTATCATACTCACAGTTAGTACCGGGGAATACAGGTATAAATATTCTCGGTTTAGCAAATTTCTCGCCTGCTACAGCAGGGCTCTTGCCGTTATATGTGTATGTTTCAGGCTCTTTGTCAAACTCACCTGCGTGTGTCGGATAAACCTTTTCAAGGGGTGCTGTCCATGTATTGAGAGCCTCATCAATTGCGATTTCTGTACCGCAAGCCTCAAATGATGCATTTGCTGTTGTTTCGCCGATAACTTCACCACAATCAATATCATCTGCAACCTCAAGTACAATTGAGCCTATAGGTGCGTAGAACAGCATATCACTTGTAACATTGTCATATAGCTTAACGCCTATCTTGTTACCAAATGCCATTTTAGATATAGTCTCGCAAAGACCAAATCCCTTAACAGTCGATGCTGATAATACGCAACCGTTATTTATAAGCTTGTGTACAGTGTCATACATTTCTTTTAGTTTGTCAAATTTAGGTAAATAATTATCATCACGTTCAATAGAGAACAATACAAGCTTTGAACCTGCTTTTTTCAGCTCCTGTGATACCACCTTATCAGCCCTTGCAGGAGCAACCGCAAACGATGTAAGTGTAGGCGGTACGTCAAGTTCGTTGAATGAGCCTGACATTGAGTCTTTTCCGCCGATAGCTGCAATATTTAGTTCAAGCTGTGCCTTGTATGCACCCAATAGTGATGCAAACGGCTTACCCCAACGCTTGGGATCGTTGCCAAGTCTTTCAAAGTATTCCTGGAATGTGAGGTATATTGTCTTGTAGTCTGCACCCAATGCAACTGCCTTTGATACAGATTCAACAACTGCGTATAATGCACCGTGGTACGGACTCCATTTAGATATGTCAGGGTTGTAACCGAACGTCATAATTGTGGCTGAATTTGTTGTACCGTTAAGCACGGGAACTTTTGCCGCCATACCGTCAGCCGGGGTAAGCTGATACTTTCCTGCAAACGGCATAAGAACTGTACCTGCACCGATTGTTGAGTCAAACTTTTCTGCAAGACCTTTTTGTGAACATACGTTAAGGTTTTTCAAGGTGTCAAGCCATTTAACTTTTACATCTGCAACAGCCTCTGTTTTAATAGCTGACTCGTCAGGCAGTACAACTTCAATATCCGTATTCTTTACTGCACCGTTTGTATTAAGGAAATCACGTGAAATATCACATATAACCTTGTCACGCCATTTCATTACAAGACGGTTTTCGTCTGTAACAACAGCAACGGGAGTAGCTTCAAGATTTTCCTTGTTTGCATAGCTTATAAATGTATCAACGTCCTTTTCACGTACTACAACAGCCATTCTTTCCTGTGATTCACTGATTGCAAGCTCTGTGCCGTCAAGTCCTTCATATTTCTTCGGAACTTTATCAAGGTTAATTGTAAGACCGTCTGCAAGCTCACCGATTGCAACCGATACACCGCCCGCACCAAAGTCGTTACAACGCTTAATTAATGTTGTGACTTTGCTGTCACGGAACAATCTCTGCAATTTTCTCTCGATAGGCGGATTACCTTTCTGTACTTCAGAGCCGCACGTAACAACACTCTTTTCAGTATGAGCCTTCGATGAGCCTGTAGCTCCGCCTATGCCGTCACGGCCTGTACGTCCGCCCAAAAGAACTATAACGTCGCCCTTTGACGGAACTTCTCTTACGACGTTTGATTTAGGAGCAGCACCAATAACGGCACCTATCTCCATTCTCTTAGCAACATAGCCTTCGTCATATATTTCCTGTACCTGACCTGTAGCAAGACCTATCTGGTTGCCGTATGAGCTGTAGCCTGACGATGCCTGCTTGGTGATTTTTCTCTGCATAAGCTTACCGGGGAGTGTTTCCTTTAGTGACTTTCTCGGATCACCTGCGCCTGTTACACGCATAGCCTGATAAACATACGATCTTCCTGACAATGGATCACGTATTGCACCGCCCAGACATGTAGCCGCACCGCCAAACGGCTCTATTTCCGTCGGATGGTTATGTGTTTCGTTTTTAAACATTATGAGCCAGTCCTCGGTTTTGCCGTCTATTTCAACAGGCATAACGATTGAACAAGCGTTTATTTCTTCTGATTCGTCTATCTCTTTTAAATATCCCTTTTTCTTTAACTGCTTAACAATAATTGTCGCCATATTCATTAAGCACATATTTCTGTCGGGAGCGTAAAGCTCTGCCTTTGCCGCTTTGTATTCCTCAAAAGAGTCCTTGATTACATCTGCATATTTGCCATCGGGGATTGTTACATTATTAATCTTCGTTGAAAAAGTAGTGTGACGGCAGTGGTCTGACCAGTATGTATCAATCATACGAAGTTCAGTAACTGTCGGATTACGCTTCTCTGTATTTTTGAAATATTCCTGACAGAACTTCAAGTCATCAATATCCATTGCAAATCCCATTTCGGAAAGAAACGTATTCATTGCAGACTCGTCCATATCAATAAAGCCGTCAACTGATTTTACGTCCTCAGGATAGTCAACAGCCATATCAAGGGATTGGGGTTTATCAAGTGATGCCTCACGTGATTCTACAGGGTTAATGACATATTTCTTAACAGCATCAACATCATTATCCGATATATCTCCGCTAAGTGCATATATCTTAGCGTAGCGTACACGTGGTCTGTCTTTCGTTGTAAGGATAGATATACATTCCTCGGCACTTGCCGCACGCTGATCAAACTGACCGGGCAAAAATTC
This sequence comes from Clostridiales bacterium, assembly GCA_029226065.1. Taxonomy (GTDB): domain Bacteria; phylum Bacillota; class Clostridia; order UBA1381; family UBA1381; genus Ornithomonoglobus. Next base: position 18,265 of record JAQXXM010000019.1, on the reverse strand, counting down.
TACCGCAAAAACTTTAAAATCAGCAATATCTATATCTTCATCATATACATTATCTACCGGAGGCTCTGAGAATATCAGGCAACGAGCCTTGTCATATTCCTCATCGGTTATACCCTCAATATCGTATCTGTTGATGATACGTACGGAGGATAAGCCTTTCATACCGAGATTTTCACGTAAATCAGCAAGAATGTCCTTTGCTTCAACGTCAAAACCCGATTTTTTCTCAACATAAATTCTTCGTACATCAGCCATTTGTTATAGCTCCTTTCAATCTTTTGCGAATTTTAAATGTTTAAATATTTAAGTACACCGTAACCGGTAGTATTATCAAAATCAATAACGGCGTAGTGAGCGTTCTCCATTGTAAAGCGACGACTATCTTCAGGCGAAAGCCCCAAAAGCTTAGCAATCAAATGACGCGAGGTACATAGGTGCGTCACTAAAAATACCGTTTTGCCGTCATACATAGGGCAAAGCTTTCCGAGAAATGCATCAACTCGTTCCTGTACCTCCATTAAGCTTTCACCGTGAGGTATAGTATATTCTATATAATTATCCTGCCACTCTTTGTACCTTGCGGGATCAAGCTCCTCAATTTGTTTAAAACTCAAATCTTCCCATATTCCAAAATTACGTTCAATGAGGTTAAAATTGACATTAATAGGAATATCGGGATTTTTGTCAAGATACGGCTTTATTGTCTGTTGAGCACGGCATAAAGGTGACATATATACAGCATCTGCCTTGACGGTAAGTCTGTTACATAGTGCTTCGGCCTGTCTGATGCCTGTCTCGTTAAGGGGAACGTCACTTCTTCCGACACAGGCAAAACGAGTGTTTGGTTCTGTCTCGCCGTGACGTATAATATAAATGTGTACCATCTGACCGCTCCTATACATATTTTTACACGTATAGATATATAATAACATATTTTTCATAACTTTTCAATAGCTGAATAAGATATTTTTGAGTTTTATTAATAATATATGTAACAAAAATTTTGTAAAAACTCAAATTTATTATTGAAAAATAAATCACATTGTGCTATAATATTTTACAGAAAAGTACAAAGGAGTTGTTAAAATGAATATACGAATTGGAATAATGGGTTACGGCAATCTCGGCAGAGGTGTCGAGAATGCAATAGCACAGAACAGCGACACAACGCTTGCGGCTGTATTTACACGCCGTGATCCGTCAACTTTAAAAATACAGACAGAGGGTGTACCTGTTTATCACGCAGATGATGCTGTAAAGCATAAAGACGATATAGATGTTTTGATACTTTGCGGAGGTTCTGCTACAGACTTGCCCGAACAAACACCCGAATTTGTAAAATACTTCAATGTAGTAGATAGCTTCGATACTCATGCGAAAATACCTGAACATTTCGATAATGTTGATGCTGCTGCAAAGGCATCGGGTAAGGTCGGAATAATTTCCGTAGGCTGGGATCCCGGAATGTTCTCGCTTAACCGATTGATGGGCAATGTTATACTTGTTGATGGAAAAGACTATACTTTCTGGGGCAAAGGCGTAAGCCAGGGGCATTCAGATGCAGTGCGCAGGGTAGAGGGCGTAAAAGATGCAAAGCAGTATACAGTTCCTGTTGAGTCTGCGTTGGAGTCTGTAAGAAATGGCGAAAATCCTGAACTTTCAACACGTGAAAAGCATACAAGAGTGTGTTACGTAGTAGCAGAAGAGGGTGCTGATTTAGCACGTATTGAAAATGAGATTAAGACTATGCCTAACTATTTTGCTGATTACGATACCACTGTTAATTTCATTACAGAAGAGGAGCTTAAGCGTGACCATAGCGGAATACCGCACGGCGGTTTCGTTATAAGAAGCGGAAAGACGGGAAAGAACGGCGAAAACTCGCACGTTATTGAGTATAGCTTGAAGCTTGACTCAAATCCGGAGTTTACAACATCAGTGCTTTTAGCATACGCAAGAGCAGCTTACAGATTAAATGAAGAAGGTGTTAGCGGAGCTAAAACCGTGTTTGATATAGCACCTGCATATTTATCTCCAAAGAGTGGAGCAGAGCTTCGCAAAGAATTATTATAAAAAAATAAAAAAATACTTGACAATTAAAGGTATGATATGTTATAATTGTGTGGTGACCGCATAGAAACGGTTTTTTAAATGCTTATGCATACCGTAATTAGCGTGTCCTCATTAATAATCAGAGGAGGTGTAACAATATGTACGCAATTATCGAAACAGGCGGTAAGCAGTATAAGGTTTCAGAGGGCGACGTAATCTTCGTTGAGAAGCTTAACGTAGAGGAAGGCGCAGAGATAACTTTTGATAAGGTGCTTATGGCAGGTGAGGGTGATGCAGTTAAGGTAGGTACTCCTGTTGTAGAGGGTGCTACAGTAACAGCTAAGGCTCTTAAGAACGGCAAAGGTAAAAAGGTCGTTGTTTTCAAGATGAAGAGAAAGAAGAACGAGCGTAAGAAAAAAGGTCACAGACAGCCTTATACAAAGGTTGAGATTACAGCAGTAAATGCGTAATGACGGCTTGTTCGCAGTAAATTTACGATTTTGATATTCACGGAGGTGTAATAACACATGGCACATAAAAAAGGTGTGGGAAGTACCAAAAACGGTCGTGACAGTGAATCGAAAAGACTCGGCGTTAAGAGAGCAGACGGTCAGTTTGTTCTTGCCGGAAATATCCTTGTAAGACAGAGAGGAACAAAGATTCATCCGGGTAACAATGTTGGCATCGGTAAAGACGATACATTGTTTGCTCTTATCGACGGTAAAGTTAAGTTTGAAAGACTTGGCAGAGATAAAAAGCAGTGTAGCGTATACGCTGACTAATTTGTAAACACTATGGGGCTGTTGCTAACGCAACACCCCTTTTTTGTCTAAATGAGCTTTACTCAATAAAGGAAGGAATTGATGATTTATGTTTACAGATAAAGCAAAAATATTTATCAAAGCCGGTAACGGCGGTAATGGTGCTATATCGTGGAGACGTGAAAAGTACGTACCGGCAGGCGGGCCTGACGGAGGCGACGGCGGTAATGGCGGCAATGTAATTTTTCACGTTGATACAGGTATGACTACCCTTATGGATTTTAAGTATAAGCGAAAGTATGTAGCACAGACAGGCGTTGACGGTGCAGGCAGACGAAAAAAGGGCAGAAACGGTGATGATATTATAATCAATGTTCCGCAAGGAACTTTAGTAAGAGATGCCGAATCAAACCTTGTAATTGCTGATTTATCAGACCCTGAAAAAGACGTAGTAGTTGCACAGGGCGGTAACGGCGGCTGGGGCAACTCGCATTTTGCTACAGCAGTACGTCAAGCTCCTAACTTTGCTAAAAACGGTCAGCCGGGCGAGGAACGTGAGGTTATTCTTGAACTGAAGCTTCTTGCCGATGTCGGACTTGTTGGTTTCCCAAATGTAGGTAAATCAACACTACTTTCAATGACTACAAAGGCAGAGCCTAAAATAGCAAATTATCATTTTACTACACTTGAGCCTAACTTAGGTGTTGTAGATTTAGGCGATAGACGTAGTTTTGTAATGGCAGATATACCAGGTATAATTGAGGGCGCATCTGAAGGTGTAGGTTTAGGTCATGAATTTTTACGTCATATCGAGCGTACACGTGTACTTTTGCACGTTGTTGATGTTTCGTCAATAGAGGGAAGAAATCCTGTTGAAGATTTTGATATAATTAACGAGGAGCTGTCAGCATACGATATGGCTCTTGAAGAACGCCCGCAGATCGTTGTGGCAAACAAAACTGATATTATACAAGACCAGGATGCGTATAATTCCTTTGTTGAGGAAATGAATAAACGTGGTCATAAAGTTTTCGCAATATCAGCGGCAACGGGTCAGGGTGTAGATGAACTTATGAAATACACTTATGAGGAGCTTCAGAAACTTCCGCCTATAATCACATTTGAGCCTCAGATTGATCTTGATGCCGAGAGATTTGTAGATAAGAGCGGAAAGGGATTTGAAATAACACGTGATGGCGACACGTTTATTATAACAGGCTCATGGATTGAGGCTGTCGGAAACAGTGTAACCTTTGATGACAACGAAAGTCTCGGTTATTTCCAACGTGCATTGATAAACAGAGGTGTTATAGAAGAACTTATTAATATGGGTATAGAAGAAGGTCAGATGGTACAGATAGGCGATCTTGAGTTTGAGTTTGTATATTAATGAGGTATGCGTATGAAAAAAAGAATGTTAATTGCAATATCAGCTATTATGCTTTGCTTTATGTATACGTCAGCTTATGCTGTTGAGAGCCTTGAGATTTATGCTGACAGGGCAGTGAGCGAATTAAAAAGGGAGTTTATGTTTACTTCATCTCCGTTTATATATGCATCAGATGAAAAGTATGAGTATATACCTATAGATGATATTGCTCCTGCGTTGGGGCTAAGTCTTGGCTGGGATTTATCAAGACACGCGGAAATATGCATTTTTGACGACACTACCTATTATTTATATCCAAACAAGAATGAAATTGAGACGGAAAATGGTTTTATATGGACAAGTACACCATGTATAATAAAGGATGACAAGCTTTATGTGAGCAAGGACAATATAGAGTTAATGACGGGTGTTTCAATCAATGTAAAATCGGAGCTTGAAGAATATGGAATTATTGAAACTCTCAATAGCACGAAAATATATATCAATGGCATAGAAAAGACTATTGATGCAAAACCGTATATGTACGATTTGCGTTTGTATATTCCTGCAAACAGCGTTCTTACAGCTTGCGGGTATACATTAGGTTGGGATTCACAGAAGAATGCCGTTATAGCATATAAAGACGGTGTCTATTCGTATATCTATATGAATGAAGGCAGGGTTTCGGTGGGTTCATTAGATACAATATTTTCATATACGCCTATAAACATAAAAGGAACTATGTATATTTCAAGCGAAATGCTTGAGAAAGTAACAGGATATAGCGTAATATCACACGGCGAGTACAGCGAATACAAAAAACGTGATACTATGTCAAGTACTACCCGTACGGATTCGTATAGATTAAGCGGTAATGTATATAAAGGCGGCGGTGTGACAGTTGTAAACAAATTCGGGATGGAGCTTGTATCAGCATCGTCATCGGAGGCTATAAAATATGCAGGTGTTATTAATGCTGTTGCAGACAGCTTAAGCGATGTCAATGTATATAATATACTTGTTCCTACTGCGGCTGAATTTTACGCACCCTTAGAGATGTACCCTAATCAGCTTGCGGGAATACGTACGGTGTATGAGAATTTAAGTGATAAGGTTACGCCTGTAAATGTATATGATACACTAAAGGCTCACGCAAATGAAAAAATATATTTTTCTACTGACCACCACTGGACACAGCGAGGTGCATATTATGCATATAAGGAATTTATAGAGCTTAAGGGTGGGGAAATAGAGCCCTTGTCTGCCTTTACAAATTACCCGTCATACAATTTTGTTGGTTCTTTTGCAGGGTTTGCAAGGGGTACAACCGCGGGGAATATTTTAAAAGGCAGTCCGGAACTGCTTGAAAGATTTATGCCTAAATATGCAACAGTGGGTACGGTTTTTTCAGACTGTGCGGTACAGCGTCCGCAGTATACTGTAAAAGCTGTTAATACATCAAATAATTCATACTCTTGTTTCATAGGTGGAGACGGACCGGTTACGATTTTCTATACAGATGCGCCAAGCGACGAGTCGATAGTTATTATTAAAGAATCTTTCGGAAATGCCTTTGCTACATGGGCAATGAATAATTATAAAAAGGTATGCGTAGTTGATCCGAGAAAGTTTAACGGATTTGGCGGAAACAATAATTATTTTAACCTTGACAGCTTTTGCAAGAGAATGGATATAGATGATGTTGCCTTTATAAATTACCCCGTTGTAGTAGCATCATCAGGAATAAGAAGTGCAATTTTATCAATGAGATAAAAAAATTACAAAAAAATTCAATAAATACTTGACAAATTGAGGTTATTTGTAGTATAATAAACGTTAGTTGTACAAGTTATTGTAAAACTAAATTATTTCCATCGAGTCCGTTTAGTAATTGACTTGCCGGGGGGAGGGAATATAGGATGTCTGAGATTAGAATTAAAGAGAACGAATCACTTGACAGTGCATTGAGAAGATTTAAGCGTCAGTGTGCAAAATCAGGTGTTATGGCTGAAGTAAGAAAGCGTGAGCATTACGAGAAGCCAAGCGTTAAGCGTAAAAAGAAGTCAGAAGCTGCCAGAAAGAGAAAGTATTAATCGTGGCTATAAAGGACAAACTCAAAGATGATTTGAAGACTGCAATGATTGAGAAGGATGCCGTTAGAAAAAATGTCGTTCAGCTCATTAAAGCGGGAGTTCTTCAGGTCGAGAAAGATAAAAAAATCACACTTGATGATGAGGGTGTGTTAGACGTAATTGCAAAGCAGTTAAAGCAACGCAGAGACTCGCTACCGGATTACGAAAAAAGCGGGCGTGATGATTTGATCGCTCAGCTAAAACGAGAAATGGAACTTTTGATGGAATATTTACCTGCTCAATTAACACATGATGAGTTGGTAGAAATTGTAAAGGAAGCAATTTCCCAGACGGGCGCTTCTGAGATAAAGGATATGGGGAAGATAATGGCGGCTGTTATGCCTAAAACAAAAGGCAGAGCAGACGGAAAAGAAATCAATGCTATAGCAAGAGAACTTCTTTCATAACCTTATATGAATAAAAAAATAATCGGAACAACTACGGTTGTTCCGTTTTACGCTGGTGTAGCTCAGTTGGTAGAGCAGCTCATTCGTAATGAGCAGGCCGCGGGTTCAAGTCCCTTCACCAGCTCCAAATAAGAAAACGACAATTTTCGACAAGAAGATTGTCGTTTCTTTTTGTACTCTTATCTTTTCACTCGTCTCTCATCACTCTTCACTGAAAATTCTCGTTTCCAGATAAGAGATAAAAGAGAATAAGTAATAGTGAAAAGTGAAGAGGTGAGGTACAAACTCGCTTTGGCGAGTTTGATATAATAGAAGTAGCGAAGGATAGAATAATGTCGGATATCTACATTCTTCAGATTTTGTTTTAAATTTTACTCTTTTTGTATTCTAAAGGAGTCATACCTGTTTGTTGCTTAAATACCTTTATAAAGTATGCAGGACTTACAAAGGACAGCATTTCCGAAATTTCAGCCACACTTAAATGCTCATACTCCAATAGTTTTTTAGCACGTTTAATTTTATGGTACAGACGATACTCAATTGGAGACATACCTGAAAATTCCTTGAATAGTCGTCGGAAATATGCTTCACTAACGTTGCACAGCTTTGCTACATCAGGTATAGATAAAGCATCATCCGTTTCTGTTTCCAGATATAAAATACCTCTTGAAATAACCGAATACTTATTATCATTTATTAAATTAGAATAGTCACATAGATTTGCAAGAATGTCATAGAAACCTGCTTTCATCTTCGTATAGTTAGGTACAAGCTGTTCACTGTATCGGTCGACTTTATTGAATAACATATAGTATATTTTATCATCAGTGTCGAAAACTACTACGTCATTTGAAAATATAAAGGATTGTCCGTCAAGGTCATTTGTATAGAAATTCACACCGATAGTGTTGCTTTGCGAGTGGTGAGGATTAACCATATACACCTCATATTCTGCTCCAATCGGGATATAGACAACACTACCGCTATGCGCAGTCAGTGTTTTGCCGTCTTTAAATATATATTCAGCATCAAATCCGTCTAAATACATAAGCATATTTGTTTTTTTCGGATTGTTTATACAAGTAAATTTGTTGTTTGTAACCCAATATTGTTTTAGAGAATTTATAAGATTAACAGAATAATTATATCGGTTTAATTCCCGTAAATTTATTATTTCCACATTATCTTCCTCCACACATAATAATTGCGAATACTGAAAGTATATCACATATAAAATTAAAAATCAAGTAGTATCGAAAAATTATATTTTTGTATTGGATAATTGATTGATAACGCATATTGTTTATGTTAGAATGTACGTATAAGAGAAAGGAGTGTTCAAGATGTTTACAAAAACTTATTCCTGCCCACCTGACGAGTTTGTAAAAAACTCAAAAATTCCAATCAGGGTTATGGAGAGCGAAAGTGCAATGTATCAGGAAATTGCACAAATAATGTTTGATACTATTAAAAGCAACGGAGATGATAAAACGGTTATCATTTGTCCTGTAGGACCTATTGGTCAGTATCCAATTTTTGCCGAACTTGTTAATAAGAATAAGCTAAGTTTGAAAAATTGCTGGTTTATAAATATGGACGAGTATCTTGATGAGGATGATAAAATAATTGACTATAATAATCCGTTGAGTTTTAAAGCAACTATGGACAGAATGTTATATTCACGAATTGAGGGTAATCTTTTAATGCCTGAAGAACAACGCCTGTTCCCACAGCCCGGCAAGGAAAAGGAAATTGACGAGCTTATTGAAAAGCTTGGTAAGGTGGATTGTGTCTTGACTGGTGTAGGTATAAACGGACATATTGCATTTAATGAGCCGCCGGAAAAAGATGATTTCATAACAGATGAGGAATATAAGAACACTAATACCCGATGTCTTGATATATCACGTGAGACAATAACAAGAAATGGCAGCGGAAAAATTTTAGGTGCACTTGATATTTTCCCGAAGCGTTGCATAACATTAGGTATGAAACAGCTTTTAAAGGCTAAAACGATAAAGGTATATCTCTACTGCGACTGGCAGTGGGGGATAATGCGTAAGATGGCTCTTGAGGGAGAAACCCGGTTTGCACCTGTAACGTTTCTTCAAAGTCATCCGAATGCTGAAATGGTAGTAACAGAAGAGCTATATAATAATATGATAGTTTAAGAGAGAGGGAACAATATGAAAAGGTATGATGTAGCAATAATAGGCTGCGGCGGCAGAGGATGCGGCTTTGCATGTATGCTTGGTGAAAAAACAGAACAGTTCAGGGTGGTAGCATTATGTGACACTAATCCGGAACAGATGGAAAAAATACATAAGCTTATAGATATTGACACAACAGACTTTGTTGATCCTGAGGAATTTTTTAAGGAAAAACGGGGAGATCTTCTGATCATTGCAACAGGTGACCGTGACCATGTTCCTATGGGAATACGCGGTCTTGAGCTGGGATATGATTTATTTATGGAGAAACCAATCTCAGACAGCAGAGAAGAACTAAAAGCACTGTTAGATGCAAAAGAGCGTACAGGCGGACAGATAATCGTATGTCATGAACTTCGCTACGGCGCAGGATACAGAAAGTGTCATGAACTGATACAAAGCGGCATAATAGGTAAGCTTAATGTGATAGACGCATCAGAGCGCCCCTATTATTGGCATTGGGCACAAGCGTATGTGAGACATGGATTTGCAACGTTAGACGAATCACATCCTGCAATATTAGCTAAATGCAGTCACGACCTGGACTTAATTCAGTATTATGCAGGCAGTGAATGTGATACTGTATCATCATTGGGCGACTTAAGATTTTTTAAGCCTGAAAATGCTCCTGAGGGATCGGCAGAGAGATGTGTAGATTGTAAGTATATTGATACATGTCCGTATAGTGCAAAACGAATTTACGTAGATATGTGGCACGAAAACAATGAACCTGAATTTCAATGGCCGTATGCCAAAGTATCAATTGATCCGCCTATAACGGAGGAGAAATTATACGAAGGTATAAAGACGGGTCCATACGGAAAATGTGCGTTCAAGTGCAATGTAGAGCAGGTAGATCACCAGGTTGTACAGATGAACTTCAAAAACGGAGTCAAAGCATCACTGAAAATGGTGTATAGTTATCATGACGGACGTAGATATGTGTTCTATGGTACATTGGGCGAAATTATTATGGATGAACGTACTGATGATATTACCGTTATGCCGTATGGCGGAAAAACAGAAGTAATAAAGCTTGATACTCTGATTGAGGGCGGACACGGCCATGGTGGCGGTGACTCAATAATTATGAATGAGCTTTATGGTATGCTCAGCGAAGGTTCAAAGTCTACAACAGATATTTCAGAATCTGTAGAAGCACACCTTATCGGTATAAGTGCAGAGGAGTCACGTAAAAACGGCGGAGCTGTCGTAAAAGTACATCAGTAAAATACGTGCGAAAACCGAAAATTGAATAATCCCGAATTTTGTGTAAAGTCTATATACAAAATTCGGGATTGTCTTTTTTGTCTAATGGGAAAATGCACGCTTATAGTGAGCAATATTGCTTGCTAAAAAACGTTCATATTTGCTCCCAAGTTTGGGAGTAGGTGAGAATACGCTTTTTTAATCTATTGCATCAAAAAACATACCATAAAAATCGTTCCACTCGTTAAAACTTTCCGTTCCGCCGCCGTTTACGCTGCGTAGCATAGCATCGCAGAATGCTTGCCCCATATCGGCGAGTTCAAATAACGATATTTCATATCCATGCTTTATTGCAACATCACAAAAAGCTTTATATGGATCTGCCTCTGAGCGTGTTTCCAAGAGTTCTTTTTTTAATCCTAAATCTTTTTTTGCATTATTTTGAAGTCGCATCATTTCCAATTCAATGCTCATTTTGATTTCTCCTTTCCATTTTGGAATATATGCACCCACAATAATCCTGACGGTATAAGTTATAAATACGTGAAAGCTCACATGAGCGTTTATATCCGTTCTTTTTTTTGAAATCAGAATATAGATACTCCACACCATACTCATCAGACAATTCTTTACCGATTGAGTTGAGTATATTCGCATCCTTGTGGGGGCTTATGGAAAGCGTAGTTGTAAAATAATCAAACTTGTGTTTATTTGCCATATTTGCCGTAAACCTGAGTCTTAAGTGATAACATTTCAAGCATCGCTTTCCGCCCTCAGGCTCATTCTCAAGCCCCTTTGAAATGGCAGTGAATTGCTCTGGCGTATATCCTCCGTCTATCACCTTTATAGGATATTTATACGGTAGCTCACTAACAAGCCGTATTAGTTCGTTATATCGTTTAGTATATTCTGCATTCTCGGTTATGTTCGGGTTATAAAACAATACAGTAATATCAAAATATTCATTAAGGTACTCTAAAACATAACTCGAACACGGAGCACAACAGACGTGTAACAGAAGTGACGGTCTACGATTAGCGGCGCTTATTTGTTTTAGTGTATTATTTAGTATTAGCTGATAATTTTTATTCATACACTTCTCCCAACAACTGACTTGATAATGTTATTATACATCAAAAACTATATAAAATCAAGGTACAATATACATAAATCAGAACCCAATATCGGTAAAATTTTCAGACGAAAAATTATAGAAAACTATGTGAAAAAATCTTGAAATACAGTTTAAAATATGATAAAATTATTCGTAAGGTTGCGTATATAGCAATTTACAAGGATACATAAGCCGATAGGCTTATAGACAGGAGAAGGACTTTGGGTAAATTTGACGGAATACTGCTTGTGTCGGATATTGATGCAACGCTGTTTAATTCTCAGCACAGAATATCAGAGGAAAACAAAAAAGCTATTGACTATTTTAAATCGGAGGGCGGTAAATTCACTGTAGCATCAGGCAGAATGAGAGATGCTGTAGGCAATTATTTTGACGATTTCAGGATAAATGCTCCTGCAATATTGCATAATGGTGCCGTTCTGTATGATTTTGATACAGATACCGTGCTTTATAAAAAGACGATTGAACCTGAGAGAAAACAGGCAATTTTCAAGGTTGCACAAGATCATCCCGAATTTGGGATTGAGATATACTCCGATGAACGTGTATATATTATGCAGGAATGTTTTGAAACAGAGAGATTTAAAACAAAAAATTATGATGTAACATACGGTATGCCTGATGAAATATGGGATAGACCATGGACAAAGGCATTGATTGTCGGAACAGAAGAAGAACTTGATGCGTTTGAACCGATATTCAAAAGAGATTACGATAGCGGTTATAGTGCAAGAAGCGGTAAATTCTATCTTGATATTGTCGCAAACGATGTTTCAAAGGGATACGGTGTCAGATGTCTTGCAAAATGTTTAAAAATAAACCGTGAAAATATATATGCAGTCGGCGATAATATGAACGATTACGAGATGATTGAGTACGCAGGGAACGGATTTGCTGTCGAAAATGCTGTAAAGGAACTGAAAAAAATTGCTAAAAAAGTTGTTCCGTCAAACGATGACAGTGCAATAGCATACATTATTTATGAATTGATTAATTCTATATAAAGGGAGACTATATGATATTTACAATAGCGGATTTGCATCTGCCGTTAGGCATAGATAAGCCTATGGATGTATTTGGACAGAGCTGGGAAAATTATGTGGAGCGTCTGCAATCGAACTGGCAATCGGTTGTAGGGGAGAAAGACACAGTGGTTATACCTGGTGACTTTTCATGGGCAACGTATATTGGGCAGTCAAAATGTGATTTTGATTTTCTTGACTCATTAAACGGAAAGAAAATTATATTAAAAGGAAATCACGATTATTGGTGGACAACAATGTCAAAGCTTGATGAGTTTATCAAGAAAAATGAGTATAAAACAATATCGTTTTTACACAACAACTCATACGAGGCAGAGGGGATATCTATATGTGGTACACGCGGCTGGCTTTGCCCCGGTTGTTCGGGCTATAAGGAAAGCTCGGAGAAGTATTTTAATCGTGAAGTGGCACGTCTTGAAATATCATTACAATCTGCAACAACCGACGAAAAGTATGTGTTTACGCATTATCCGCCGATGTCAAAAATGTGTAAAAGTAATGCCTTTATTGATATGATGAAAAAATACAATGTAAAAAAATGCTTTTATGGCCATTTGCACGGTAAAAGTCACGATTTAAGATTGAGTGAAGAATATGATGGTATTAAATATTACCTTATATCTTCTGACTTTCTTTCATTTATGCCAAAACGTATTAAATAGATAAATGGGGTAACATCAAAAGTGTACCCCATTTAATATTTTAAACTGTTTCCATATCCCAATATTGAACGCTGTATGGCGGTAATGTACTTCCGCCTCCAAAATCGTGTTTTTCATTAGTTATTAAGTCTATTGCAGTACCGCATCGGGCGTCAAAATGACATACAACAGGTTCATCGGATGCATTTATTGCAACTAACACACGTTGTTTATCTGTTTTCCTTTCAAAAATACAGTATTTATTTTGCAACACTATTTCAGTGAAATTACCGTTTATAAGTGCATCGCTATTTTTGAATGCATTGGCTAATTTGGATATAAATTCAGTAAGTTCTGTGTTTTGCGGCAAAATAATTTCGGGCCGCAGTGCAGAGTCGCCTTGTGATTTTTCGCCTTTAACACCAAATTCGCTACCATAATATATGCAAGGCATTCCAGGCATACCAAACATCATTCCATATAGAACAGGCAAATGCTTTTCATTTGTCAGTATACTTGCTATACGTGTAACATCATGATTATCAGCAAAATTAAGCAAGTGTTCACCTCTGCATACGCACCAGTCCTCGGGCCCGAACATACGCTTAAGAGAATGAATAATTTCAAACATATTCATACTGTTAAATGATGAATATAAACCCTTGTAGCACTGATAATTCGTGCATGAATGAAGCATGGTCGGATTTACCCATTGCTTGTAGTCACCATGGAGCAATTCGCCAATAAGTGTAAATTCAGGTTTTAGCGACTCGGTATAGGTACGTAAACGACGCAAGAAGTCGTGGTCAAGACAGTAGGCGACATCTAAACGTAATCCGTCAATATCAAATTCGTCTACCCAGAATTTAATTGCATCAAATAAGTGATTGATAACAGCTTCGTTTTTTAGATTAAGCTTTACAAGATCATAATTACCTTCCCAGCCTTCATACCAAAAACCGTCATTATATGGGCTGTTACCGTCAAAGTTAATATTAAACCAATCTTTGTAAGGAGAATTCCATCCGTTTTCCAATACATCTTTGAACGCCCAAAAACCGCGACCGACATGATTAAATACACCATCAAGAACAATTCTAATTCCTTGTGCATGCAAATTAATTGCTATTTGTTTAAAATCGTCGTTAGTTCCCAATCGGCAGTCAACCTTAAAAAAATCGCGAGTGTTATACCCGTGTGTGTCCGACTCAAAGAGTGGAGAGAAATATATAGCATCAGCACCTAAATCTTTTATATGTGCTATCCAATCGTTTATTCTTAATATTCTATGTGCTTGTACACCATCATTTTCAAAAGGTGCACCACATAATCCCAGCGGGTATATTTGATAAAAAACACTCTTAAATGCCCACATTTTTTGTTCCTCCTATACATTCATAAATTACAAACCCATCAGGATTTGGTATTATATACGAATTTATTATATCATAAAAAATTGTTAAAATCAATGGAATTAATTGTTTAATTTTACTTGACAAAATCAATCGTATGATGTATAATGAAACTAATAAGATGTCTTGATGAGACTAAAAATAAAAAGGAGAAATGATTATGAAGAAATTTTTGTCGTTTGTGATCGCATCTGCATTGTTAACTTCGTCGTTAGGTATGGTTGCTTTTGCTGCCGATGAACCGGATCCACAGGTTGAGTATGTTAGTGCGGATATCACAGTTAAATTAGGTAGAGACGGAGAGTACGAAGATACAACAGAAGAAAGTCCGTATCAGCTTGCCGCAAATAAGAGCACATTTGATGCAAAAGCAGTTATAGATATGGATGATATTGCAGATACATGGAATTCGTATGTCGACAGAGCAATGGAGTTGGGCTTTGACAGAACAGCTGTTTTGTCTTTCGTTGAGGTTACAGACAGTGAATTCGTTGTAAAAATCCAGGCGGATGAAAAGATTTCCAACGAGAACCCTACATTTACATGGAGCTCAAAGGTAAATGACATTTTTGAGCAGATTGGTGAGCCTGTTATTAATGACAACGACAATTCATATACTTTAACAATGAAGGTTAAAGACGATGTTACAACTGCTCAGTTAGATGAGTTCTTCAATGCTGAAACAAGAGAAATTCTTTCTCTCGAGGTTAAGGATAATTCTTTAACAAAGTCAGGCACTACATACAAGATTACATCGACATTCAGTGGAAAAATAGAAATCGGTATTGCAGGTGGTAGTTCTGATGTAGATCCTGCTCCTATTCCGACAACAGATCCCATACAGACTGCATCTCCGACACTGAGAGATGAAATAGATGGCTATGAGCCGAGATTGTTCGTTATTGGTGAAGATCTTGGCGGCGGCGAATACGGTGAAAAAGACGTTGATTACATAAGACGTAAGAGTTCATCAAACAACGGAGGATCATCTGGTGGCGGTTCTGCTGTAATTCCTGTTCCCACTCCGACAACAGACCCTGTACAGGTTCCATTACCGACCGAGAAGGGTACACCTGACAATGTTGAGCCGCAGATAAACGGAACATCATCAGGAGCAAAGCTTAACTACAATGACCATATTGCGTATATTAACGGTTACGATAACGGCGATGGCACAACAGTAGTAAGACCTGAAAACCCGATTACACGTGCAGAAGTTGCTACAATATTCTACAGAATTCTTGACGAAGCATCAAGAAACAAGTTTAAAACTACTGTAAGTTCATTTAGCGATGTTTCAGAAGATAAGTGGTTTAACACTGAAGTTTCAACTGTTGCTGCTGCAGGTATAGTAAACGGTTACGAAGACGGTTCATTTATGCCTGATAAGAAGATAACAAGAGCTGAATTTGCAGCAATTGCGTCAAGATTTACATCACTTGTATATGAGGGTGAAAATATGTTTACTGATACCTCCGATCATTGGGCAGCAAATGAAATCAACAATGCTGCTATGACAGGTTGGATTGCTGGCTACGAAGATGGTACATTTAACCCTGAAGCTGATATTACAAGAGCAGAGGCTATCACAATTATAAACAGAATGCTTTACAGATTTGTTAGCAAGGATGGCTTGCACGACGATTTAGTAACATGGTCAGATAATACAGCTGATAAGTGGTACTATGAGGCTGTTCAGGAAGCTACAAACGAGCATAATTATAACCGTAGAGGTATAGGCTATTACGAGACACATATCGACTAATTAATTCACTAAAAGAGGGCTGTTGCTAACGCAATAGCCCTTTTTTGTACTAAACGAAACAGCACCCATTTCTGAATGATATTGCATTATTTAATATTCATTGTTACTCTTAACTGTTCTACATTTGATGGACCGATAATAGGGAACACATTAAAATTGCTTGTATCAATCAGCATAGATAAAGCTGTATATGATATGGTGTCACCGCTTTCAAGTGACTTTTCCTTTACCTTTTCAAATATTTCTAATGTTTTTGAATTCATATATCTGTCCTTAGCTTTTGGCGTAACTTGATTTTTAGCGTATTTTTCAAAAAAGCCTTTTGCCTGTGATGAAAATGCAAAAACAGGAAAATGACTTTTATCGTATTTATCTTTTTCTTCACCTTCAAGACAAACGAGTGTTTCATCCCAAACCTTTGAACGAACAGCTAAATTGTACAATGGCTGACTTGCAATAAACCCCATCTGATTTGATGCTTTTGCGTATTCATTTGCAAGCATAATTCTATCGTGTGTCCAGTTTGATGCACCGAAATAACGTATCTTACCTTTGCGGTGCATATTATTTAAAGCATCAATTATTGGCTCAACTGATACTGTTATATCATCGCGGTGAAGCCAAAGAATATCTATATAATCTATACCCATTGTTTTAAGACTAAGGTCAATATCGTACTCTATTTCCGACTCACTCAATCTGTTTTTTGTCATATCTGATAGAGGAGGATGAGCACATTTTGTTGATACGTATATATCATCTCGTTTTCCTTTAATAAATTCACCTACGTATTTTTCGCTTATTCCGTCACAGTACAGCCTTGCGGTATCAATAATATTTCCACCGTTATATGTGTACTCATTCATAATATCGAAAGCTGTTTTTTTGTCTATACGCTCACCATAACCGTCTGTTCCTAATACAAACTGCGATAATTTCATATCTTCTAAATTCACGTAAACCATAATAAATCTCCATTCCACCTTATGTCGGTATAAATTGCAAGTATATTTATTGCATCTTAATTCCATATTTTATATATGAGCATCTTCATCACTGTATCTGCTCATAATTCGTGCTGGTAAGAATTTTTTTGTATTCACTTGGTGTATATGCATTATATTTTTTAAATATCCTGTTAAAGTACGATAATGATGAAAAACCTGTTGTTGATGCAATGTCAGATATGCTTATATTTTTTGGTAATAAATGTCCGGCCTTACAAACTCTTACAAAATTTATGTATTCAATTGCATTTGTGCCTACGGCGTTTTTAAAAAGTCTGCAAAAATATGACTCATTAAAACCCAGTAAACGGCTAAGCTCTGCTGTTGATATATCCTGTGAGTAATTTTCGTTTATATACTCAATTGCTGGTTTTATTTTATTTATCTCAGCTTCTCGTTTTCTAATTGAATCAGAAATTATTTTTTTTCTGTGTAATATTGCCATTATCATAAGTATATTTGCATTCACATATTCCTTCCAAAAATCATTCTGATAATAAAACTCATCAGCAATAGACAGAATGCATTTTTTTAGTTCCTCTGTGTCTTTCTCGTTTGATTTAAACAGATACATGGGAGTATCTGTAACTTTTGAAAAACGAGCAACATATTTTAGTGATAAATCCGATGTAGTGGGTAAATCAAATTGCAGTAAAATCTGTTCCATTCCTTCGACCTCATATCGTGTCCAGTGCGGTGTATATGAGTTTACGAACAGAATATCACCTTTTTCCATTTTCAATCTAGCGTCAGGTGACTGACATATCATGGATCCGCTGTGTATGTATAGGAATTCATACTGTCTGTGGAGATGCATACTGCATGCTGTTCCCTTTTTTATTATGCCTGATTGGTGCTCTATAGGTGCAGAAACACGTATCGGTACACCATATTTGTAATTAATTATTTCTTCGTACATTATATCACCTTTCAAAAGTCAAAATCGTACAAATATTAGATAAAATAAATATAGAAAAAATCTTCAATATTTATTATACTACAAGTATAACATAATAGATGTTAAAAATCAATAGAAAAGGAGATATTATTATGTCAAAAACAGGTTTAGATGCTTATAAGTTCGATCAGACAAAAGAAGTGATCGATGCATCAAAAAAAGTC
>JAQXXM010000018.1 GCA_029226065.1 Clostridiales bacterium | reverse complement strand
AATATGAGCTGTTGCAAAAATTGCAACAGCCCATATTTTTTTAGCCTTGTATTACATTCCTAACAACTGCATCAGGTTTCCGTTTGCAACAAGTGTTGCAAATACGATTGAAACCATACTTAACAGCTTAATCAGAATATTTACTGACGGACCTGCAGTATCCTTGAACGGATCACCTACTGTGTCACCTACAACTGTAGCCTTGTGGTTTTCGCTACCCTTGCCGTTGTAGTTGCCCGCTTCAATATATTTCTTTGCATTATCCCAGGCACCACCTGAGTTTGACATCATAATTGCAAGAACAAATCCCGATACAAGTGCACCCGAGAGCATACCTACAACGCCGTTTGAGCCAAGAGTAAATCCTACTACAATCGGAGCAATTATACCGAGTGCTGCCGGAGCAATCATTTCTTTAAGTGATGACTTAACACATATATCTACACAAGCCTCATAATCAGCCTCTGCTTCGCCTGTCATCAAGCCTTTGATTTCTCTGAACTGACGTCTTACCTCAACAACAATCTTTTGAGCCGCACGTCCTACAGCTTTCATTGTAAGAGAGCTGAACAGGAACGGAAGCATTGCGCCTATAAGCAAGCCTATAAGTACAGGCGGATTGGTTATTTTAAGGTTAAGATTTTCCACACCTATCTTATCTGTATACGATACAATAAGAGCAAGTGCTGTAAGTGCCGCAGAGCCTATGGCAAAGCCTTTACCTGTTGCGGCTGTTGTATTACCAAGTGAATCAAGAGCGTCTGTACGTTTACGTACTTCAGGCTCAAGACCTGACATTTCAGCTATACCGCCTGCATTATCGGCAACAGGTCCGTATGCATCGGTTGCAAGGGTGATACCCAATGTTGACAGCATACCAACTGCACTAAGACCTACACCGTATAAGCCCAATTCAAATGCATTATCAGCGCCTGATGCACCGCCTGATGCCAAAAAGCTTATAATTATAGATATTGCAATAATTATAACAGGAATAGCAGTTGAAAGCATACCTAATGAAATACCATTTATAATAACTGTAGCTGAGCCTGTTTCAGATGAAGATGCAAGATCTTTTGTGGGCTTATACGTATCTGATGTATAGTATTCAGTGAAAAATCCTATCAAAACTCCTGCTAACAGTCCTGAAATAACTGCCCATATCAAGTTAATCTTACCCGGTAGCAGTACAGCTATTAAAACGGCAGCAGCAATAGCGGTAATTGCTGAACTTACATACGTTCCGCGTCTTAGCGATGAAAGAAGTGACTTCTGATCAGCATTCTCTTTTGTGCTTACAAAGAATGTACCTACAATAGACGAAATAATACCTATTGCGGCGATAAGCATCGGAACAAATACGCCCTGTTCACCATATCCTGCTGCAACTGCCAATGCGGCACAGGATATAATTGAGCCTACGTATGATTCATACAAATCAGCGCCCATTCCCGCAACGTCACCTACGTTATCACCAACATTATCGGCAATACATGCAGGGTTTCTCGGGTCGTCCTCAGGAATTCCGACTTCAACCTTACCAACAAGGTCAGCACCAACATCGGCAGCCTTTGTGAAAATACCGCCGCCAACACGTGCAAAAAGTGCCATTGAAGATGCGCCCATACCAAATGTGAGCATTGCAGAGGTTACCTCTGAAATGTCAAGATTAAATACAAATTTTAAAAGGATGTACCAGATACTGATATCTAAAAGTCCAAGACCTACAACGGTAAGTCCCATAACAGTACCTGATGAAAATGCAATTTTAAGACCGGCATTTAGTGACTTTCTTGCACCGTTTGCGGTACGTGAGTTTGCATAAGTTGCAATTTTCATACCTACAAAACCGGATAATCCCGAGAACAGTCCGCCTGTTATAAATGCGAACGGAACAAAGGGTGTCAACATATCAAAAAATGCCAATATTGCAAGTATAACAAACATGACGGCAAAGAATACACCGACTGTTTTATACTGGCGCTTAAGGTATGCCATAGCACCTTTTCGGATTTTCGCGCTGATAGACGCCATTTTCTCGGTGCCTTCAGGCTTTCTTTTAACAGAATAGAATTTTACGGCTGCGAATACAAGCGCGATCACAGCACAAATTAATACAGCGATTGGAATATAATTCATATATCATTCCTATTGCCTTTCCGCCTGCAACATTGTGGTAGAATATACGCCTTAGTGCAGACATATAAGACGTATAAGCAAGGCGTTCCTTTTGGGATTGCCTTATAGTGATGTGTATAGCTATATTTTACCCTAAAATTATAGATTTGTCAATATAAAGTGTACTTGCTCATTATATTTTTACAAAAAAATTTTATCTTTCCAATATATTTTTTTGCAAAATGTCATTTTTTTGATGTACACTGAGTAAATGACTATAATCAAGAGACTATTTTAGTGTTGCAATATATTAAAAAGTGTGATATACTATGGATATATAAATCTATTGATAACAGGATAGGAGCAGTTATGGTACTGGCAGTTGATATAGGAAATACAAACGTTGTAATAGGAACCTTTGAAAAGGATACAATTCTTTTTAATGAACGTGTGTCCACAAACCATAAGGCAACAGACCTTGAATATGCTATACAGCTTAAAAACATATTTGAAATTCACGGAGTAAGTCCGTACACATTAGATGGAGCGATAATGTCATCGGTAGTTCCGTCAATTACCGAGACGGTGCAGTCGGCAATAAAAAAGCTTACAGGATGCGATCCCACAATAGTTGGACCCGGAATAAAGACAGGACTAAAAATTGCAACAGATAATCCGGCACAATTAGGCTCGGACTTAGTTGTAGACGCAGTGGCGGGCATTAAGCACTACGGTGCGCCGCTTATAATAATAGATATGGGCACAGCAACCACCATATCGGTAATCGAAGAGGATGAAAGCTATTCGGGTACTCTTATAATCCCGGGTATGAAAACTTCTATTGATGCGCTTGTAAGCGGTGCGGCACAATTACCAAAGGTAAAGCTTGAAGCTTCAAAAAGGGTAGTTGGCAAGAATACGTCCGAATGTATGGCAAACGGAATAATGTATTATACAGCCGCAGGGCTTGACGGATGTGTTGAAAGAATTGAAGAAGAATTAGGCAGAGAGTGTACAGTAGTTGCAACGGGCGGTCTGGCTGGGAGCGTAGTACCGCTTTGCAGGAAGCCGATTATACACGATGATGATTTACTGCTCAAGGGTTTAATGATATTATATGAGAAAAATAATTGATATTAAGGTGATAGTTAATGAAAAAAGAATTCAATCATGAAAAAATAAAAGAAGCAATCCGCACTATTATAACAGAGCTTGGAGATGATCCCGACAGAGAGGGACTAAGAGAAACACCTGACCGTGTTGCACGTATGTATGACGAGGTGTTCGAGGGTATGCGTTATACCAACAGCGAGATTGCCCAGATGTTTAACAAGTGTTTTGAGGATGTAGACTCACGTGACCTTGTTCTCGTTAAGGATATAGAAATTTTCAGCTATTGCGAGCATCATATTGCATTGATGTATAATATGAAGTGTCACGTGGGCTATATCCCTAACGGAAAGGTTATCGGGCTTTCCAAGATTGCAAGAATATGTGATATGGTTGCGAAACGTCTCCAGTTACAGGAACGTATATGCTCGGATATTGCCGAGATAATGCAGGAGGTATGCGATACGGAGGACGTTATCGTAATTGTTGATGGTGAGCATAGCTGTATGACTGCACGAGGAATAAAGTCGCGCGGTGCAAAGACACGTACAAGTGCTATAAGAGGATTGTTTGACAGCGACCACGAGTTGAGACGTGAAGTGTATGATTTATTAAGATAAGCAACAGGAGAGAAGCACTATGAAAAAATTTATTTTAACAGCAATTGCTATAGCAGCTCTTGCAATAGGTACTGTGACAGCTTCGGCAAAAATAGGAGATGTCGCAGGTGATATTTACACAACGGATATCCTGACGCAGGTAGACGGACTCGATATACAGAGTTATGCGATAAACGGACAGACACTTATTGCTCTTGAGGATTTGGCACCCTACGGATTTAATGTGTACTATAACGACAACATAAGAACAGTATTTATTACAAAGTGCGGTGAGCCATCTCCTGACTTTAAACCCAATTTTGAGCGTGGCAAAGTGGGCGATATTGCAGGACACTATTATGAGACAGACATCAAGGCTGTAGTAAACGGAAATTATGTCTATGACGTGTATGCCATAGACGGAAAAATGGTGGCACCTGTTGAGGTAATTGGCACACCAACGCTTAATATGCAAAAACGGCACGAATATCAGATGCTGCATAGCTATGATGACAGTAAACGGCTGTTGTCACTTACAACGTCACTTTCGCTATACGGAACGCCTGACGGTGGCAGACAGACTGCCATGGACTGGCAGCTGTGGTCACCTACCAAAACACGCATATTGCGTGCAGGCAATACAATATGTGCTGAAAAATGGTTTGGCGGATTACCGCCGACTCACCATGGTCAGTATGCGGTATATTACTATGTATGCCTGGATAATGGCTTAATATATAATGCGAAGAACGTTATAGCAATGTATGGTCTTTATCCGTCAGAGCCTGTCTTGTCCGAGGACGGAGAAAAGCTATACTTTAAGAATAATAACTATTTAGGCGAATTTCAGGATTACAAACAGCTTGAAGTTGCTACTATGCATATATACCCCTTAGATGAGGAGGAGTATGTAAAGACAGCAAAGGCATTTAAGGAAAGTAACTATACACTGTCAATTGACGGAAAAACAAAGCCGTTATACACCATTGGCTCGGAGGACTGCATAAAGCTGTCGGATTTACGGGATTTAGGCTGTACAGATGAAATAGACAACATCGTTACATATAACGATGATGAATATGCTCCGTTGTCCGTGCTTGGCGTATATTATGATAATGCCAAATACTATCAACACCAAATCCTCGTGTATGAATATAATGTTGAAACAAAAACAGTAACGGTACAGTTTACAAAATAAGGGAGATAACGGATATGTATGATTTAATTAAATCGAGACGCAGTATACGTAAATTTAAAGATACGCCTATTACGGCAGAACAGCTTGCAAAATACATAGATGCAGGACGTGTTGCGCCATCGGGTATGAATTTGCAACCCATTAAATATGTTGCAATAGCAAGTAAGGAAATGTGCGATAAGCTGTTTCCACTTTTGAAGTGGGCGGGATATCTTGCACCGAACTATAATCCCAAGGAGGGCGAACGCCCTACGGCGTATATCGCAGTATGTGCGGATAAGTCAATTCGTGAAGGCGGATATGATAAGGATATAGGTGCGGCAATTGAGAATATAATTCTCACTGCACTTTCAGACGGTGTGGGCGCATGCTGGATAATGTCGGTTGAAAGACAGAAGGCATCGGAGCTTTTGGGACTGTCTGATAATTTGGTGCTGTCGGACGTAATAGCCTTAGGATATCCGGCAGAGTCACCAAAAGAGGTGCGGATTGATGACGGAATAAAGTATTACCTTGATGATACAGACACATTATGCGTGCCGAAACGAGGTATAGATGAGGTATTAATTAAAACAGTATAATGGGGCTGTTGCATTTAGCCCCATGTTTTTGTTAGATAAAATAATACTATAACGCAGAATTTGTCGTACGATTTATGGTGTTCGACAGCGGTTTTTGACAAATTACTCCATACGTATCTGCTATAATTCTAATGATAGATTAATTAGATACGGAAAGGAAAACAAACGATGAAACAAACGAATGTCTTAACGCAAAAAACGCTGGTGCGAATGCCCCTTTTAAGTGATATACTTCCTACGCTTCTGCTGTTTTTTGCATCACGTGCTACGGCTATGGGAATGTCGCCGTTTGCGGTGGCTTTTTTTGCCGCGGTATATGATAAGCGCATAGCCTATATAGGTATTCTGAGCGCTCTTATAGGAATAGCAACCTCAAGAGGAGTATCGGAGGTCCCAAAATATCTTATTGCACTTACTTTATATTGGCTGTTTTCGAGACTTTTTAAGAAAAAAAGTATGGTTATTAATTCTGTGGCGGTCGGATTGTCTGTTGCACTTGGCGGAGGTGTAGTCCTGCTCTCGGGCATCAAAGGACTATTTGATATATTTCTTCTTTTAACCGAAAGTATGACAGCATCTCTTATGTACATAATATTTAAAAAAACTGCCGACACAACGGAGGATTTCGAACGCCGTCACGGAATGTCATCGGAGGAATATGTAAGTGTTGCAATAACAGTTGGTGTTGTTTTGGCAGGGCTAAACGGAATTGGCGCATACGGAATAAGTCTGACACATATTCTTGTTTCATACGTGTTGCTTGTTACGGCACTTAATACGCCCGTATCTATTGCATCGTGTACAGGTCTTGCGATAGGGTTTATGTCCTCAATGTCAGAATCGGGTGCAGTCGTTATGATGGGCGTGTATGGCTTTGGTGCTTTATTTGCAAGCTTTATGAACACGTATAAGAAAATCGGGTGCTTTATCGGGTATATATGCGCAACATCTGTTATGATGATATATGCACAGAACACATTTGATATACCTCAAGGTGTGGCAAACGCAGTAATAGGCGGGGCAATGTTCATATTCACACCGCGCGTTGTGCAGGAATATATGAGGAGCTTTTTTACAAAATCTATGCAGGTGGAAGCGGTAAATCCCACAAGCCGTATGCGTGAATACCTGTCAATGCGTCTTTTAAAAACATCGGAGGCATTTGAAAGCTTACACGAATGTTTTTTCTCAATGTCCGAGGGCAGACTAAAGAAATACTCTGATGATATAGGTGTAATTCTTGACGAGGCGGCAGAGCGGGTGTGTAATGAATGTAAAATGTGCGGAAAATGTTGGCAAACTGATTTTCGCAGAACGTATAAAAATATGCTGGAGCTTATAGGCATAATAGAGAGTGAGGGAAAACTAACCCAGGACAACCTTCCCAAACATTTTGGTGAAAGATGCGAAAAGCCTGATGAGCTTATATGCGAAATAAACCATGTATATGAATTATATAAACGTGACGTACTCCGTCGCAGTGATGCTGTAACAACACGTAATCTTATATCAATGCAGTACAGCGAGATAAATAAGCTTTTTCTCGGTATGGCAGGAGATGTGGAAGAAGGGTTTACGTTTATGGAGGATGAGGAGGAACGAATAGTAAACAGCCTTGATAAAATCGGTATCATTCCTTATGAGATAAGCGTTATAGAAAGTACAAGCGGTGTATGTGAGGCGTATTTGAGGCTTTCGCCAAACGTATCACATTCTCTTGTAGAGGGCGTGATAACCGATGTTATGGGACGTTCTGTATCTTACGAGGGAACTGAAAACGGCTTATCAAAATATGTATCGGGTGCATTATACGAAATGGAAAAATCGATGCTACAGCTATCCCGTGACGGATTTGGAGTAAATGGTGACAGTGTCGCAATGTTCACGGTTGGCAACAGTAAGTTTTATTGTATTGTGGCTGACGGTATGGGAAGCGGAAACGAGGCACAGTATGAAAGTGCGGCAGTATGCAGACTCCTGACAAGTTTTTTAAAAGCGGGATTTGGTGTAAAAACTGCCCTTGGTATACTGAACTCATCAATGTGCCTTAATATGGAAAAGGAAATGTATTCCACAATAGACTTGCTATCTGTCGACTTATATACCGCCGAGGCACAGTTATATAAAATAGGCAGTGCACAGACTCTTATACTAAATGGTGGCGAAATAAAAACAGTTACATCATCATCTGTGCCTGTAGGGATTTTGTCCGATATCCGTCTTGATAAGAAAGCTGTTGCGTTAAAAGAGGGAGATATAATTCTTATGATGAGTGACGGTATAACGGAGTCGGGATGCAGTTCGTCAAAAACGGAATGGATAAAGAAAATAATGGTAAAGCCGTTTGATAATATGGAGGAATTATCAAAAGAAATAATGGATACTGCTGTTGAAAAGAACAACGGTACGGCACGTGACGATATGAGCGTTGTTGCGTTAAGACTAATGGCAAAATAATCCAAAGTAAAAATTCGTGAATATAAAAATCTGCCCTGCACATAATACTCTTGTACAGCGGCGGCGGAACGGAAAAATATAAAAGCTTCTGTTGTGCATAAACCATTTCTATTATCCGGGAGGACATCAACATGAGTTGTAGTTGTAACCCAAACAAAAACATCAAGTGTACTGTGACACAGTGCAAAAATCACTGCAAGGACGAGGATTATTGCTCTTTGTCAAGTATTGTTGTAGGAACGCACGAAGCTAACCCCACAATGATTGAGTGCACAGACTGTACTTCATTTGAATTGAAGTAACAAAGCGAAAGGGAGCATAGGCATACGAGGTTGCCTATGCTCCCTTTCATATTATATCTTATAAAGTATTGCAATTTTCAGGTTTCTATGTTATACTATTAGTAATATTAATACTATTTTGAAAGGGGATTGTAAATGCAAAAGAATATAGAAACCTTTTTGGGTTGTGACAGCGAATTTTCCGACAGTAAAATCGTCATATTCGGCGCACCCTTTGATTCTACAACCTCGTACCGACCTGGTACACGCTTTGCATCACGTTATATGCGTGCTGAGTCATACGGACTTGAAACATACAGTCCATATCAGGATATGGATTTGGAGGATATGCAGATTTTTGATTCGGGAGACCTTGAACTTTGTTTTGGTGACACTGAAATGGCACTTTCAGATATAGAGGCAAGAACACAGGAAATTCTTGATGCTGATAAAATTCCCCTTATGATAGGTGGCGAGCATCTTGTAACACTGGGTGCGGTTCGGGCGGTATTTAAGAAATATCCCGACTTGCACGTGGTCCATTTCGACGCTCATGCTGATTTGCGTGACGAATACTTAGGAGCACATCTTTCCCATGCATCAGTAATGCACCGTGTATGGGATATGGTGGGTGACGGCAAGATATATCAGTTCGGCATACGCAGTGGTGAGCGTGGAGAATTTCAGTGGGGAAAAGACCACGTTATTACACAAAAGTTTAATTTTGACGGACTTTGTGACGTTGTCGAAAAGCTTAAGGGCAAGCCTGTGTATTTTACAATTGATCTTGATGTGTTAGATCCGTCAATATTTCCCGGTACAGGCACTCCTGAGGCGGGCGGCGTGACTTTTACCGACCTTTTAGAGGCAATATTTAAAGTATCAAAGCTTAATATTGTGGGTATGGATATGAATGAGCTTGCACCAACTCTTGATACAAGCGGTGTATCGACAGCGGTTGCATTAAAAATAATGAGAGAATTAATGATAGCAGTATATAAGGAAAGGAACTAAAGAAAGATGGGAAAATGTTTAATTATAGGCTGTGGCGGTGTTGCATCGGTTGCAATACACAAATGCGTGCAGAACGATGAGGTTTTTGAGGAGATTATGATAGCAAGCCGTACAAAATCAAAGTGCGATGCGCTTAAAGACAAGCTTTCGGGAACGTCAAAGACCATAATCCATACAGCGCAGGTTGATGCGGATAATGTTGATGAGCTTATCGAGCTTATAAACGGATTTAAACCTGATGTTGTGCTTAATCTTGCTCTGCCGTATCAGGATTTAACAATAATGGATGCGTGTCTTGCAACAAAGACGCACTATGTTGATACAGCAAACTATGAGCCGGAGGATACTGCAAAATTTGAGTATAAGTGGCAGTGGGAATATCGTGATCGTTTTAAAGAGGCGGGTATTTGCGCACTTTTAGGCAGTGGATTTGACCCGGGTGTTACAAGTGTATTTTCTGCTTATGCACTAAAACACGAGTTTGACGAGATAAACTATATTGATATCCTTGACTGCAATGCAGGTGACCATGGCTATCCGTTTGCAACAAACTTTAATCCTGAAATAAATATCCGTGAAGTAAGTGCAAAGGGCAGTTACTGGGAGGACGGACACTGGGTTGAGACTGAGCCGATGGAGATAAAGCGTGTGTATGACTTCCCTGAAATCGGCAAAAAGGATATGTATCTGCTCCACCATGAGGAGATAGAATCACTTGCTTTAAATATTCCGGGAATAAAGAGAATACGTTTCTTTATGACCTTTGGCGAGAGTTATCTAAGACATTTAGAGTGTCTTGAAAACGTAGGTATGACATCAATTGAGCCTATAATGTACGAGGGTAAGGAGATAGTTCCGCTACAGTTTTTAAAGGCTGTGTTGCCCGATCCTGCATCTTTAGGGCCGAGAACTGTCGGCAAAACTAATATTGGCTGTATATTCATAGGCAAGAAGGACGGAAAGGATAAGACGTATTATCTGTATAATACCTGCGACCATCAGGAGTGTTACCGTGAGGTCGGTTCTCAGGCTGTTTCATATACAACAGGTGTTCCTGCAATGATTGGTGCAATGATGCTTATGACAGGCAAATGGCAGGGAGCAGGCGTATTCAATATAGAAGAATTTGATCCCGATCCGTTTATGGATGCACTAAACAAGTGGGGCTTGCCATGGAAGGAAAGCTTTAATCCTGATTTGGTGGACTAAGATGTATACTATAGATACTATACCTACACCTTGCTATATTATAGACGAGGTCAGGCTGAAGAAAAATCTTGAGATATTACACGATGTGGAAAAGCGAACAGGTGCACATATTCTCCTTGCACAAAAGGCATTTTCCAATTATCATTTCTATCCGCTTATAGGCAAATACATAAGCGGAGCTACGGCAAGCGGTCTTTTTGAGGCACGTCTTGCTCATGAGGAAATGGACGGCGAAAACCACGTGTTCAGTCCTGCATATAAAGATGATGAGTTTGACGAACTGCTTGAGATATGCGACCATATTGTATTCAATTCGTTTTCGCAGTGGAAGAAGTTTCGTGAGAGAGCGTTATCTCATGGCGGAAGTTTTGGATTACGCATAAACCCTGAATGTTCAACACAGGAGCATGGCATTTATGATCCATGCTCATTTGGCTCAAGACTTGGTGTAACCGAGGCAAACTTTGAGCCTGACGAGCTTAGCGGTATAAGCGGTTTGCATTTCCATACACTGTGTGAGCAAAATTCCGATGATCTTGCAACGACTCTGAAAGCCGTTGAGGAAAAGTTCGGGAAATATCTTTACAATATGAAATGGCTTAATTTCGGAGGCGGTCATCATATAACACGTGACGATTATGATATAGAATTGCTTGTATCGGAAATAAACAGGGTAAAAGAAAAATACGATCTTGAAATATACCTTGAACCGGGCGAGGCAGTGGCACTTAATGCCGGTTATCTTGTTACTACCGTATGCGAGCTTGTAAATAACGGAATAACAACAGCGTTACTTGATACATCTGCATCGTGCCACATGCCCGACGTTATTGAAATGCCGTATCGACCTCCGCTGAAAAACGGATATGACGCCAATGAAAAAGCATACACTTATCGTCTTTCATCGCTGACTTGCCTTGCAGGCGACATCATAGGTGACTATTCATTTGAACGTCCTATTAATATCGGTGATAGGCTTATATTTGAGGATATGGCAATTTACACGACTGTTAAAAATAACACATTTAACGGAATGTGTCTGCCTGCAATATGTAAGCTTGATAAATCGGGTGAGGTGACATATATCCGTAAATTTGGGTATAGGGATTTTAAAGAACGGTTGTAGATGGGGCTGTAAAAAAACAGCACCGACCGTTGTGATGTGACCCCCAAAAGTTAGACTTTTTATAGCGTAGTAGTTTTGCTGACTGCTACGCTATGTTTTTGCATACCCGTAGGGCTTTTTGACTTTTTTACATCCCCCCTTATTTTTGTATGTATCTCCACATAATGTAACAATTGTAAAGTATATGTCATAGATAATTAAGTCGAAAAACGTTGAATTGTAATACATAAAGTAATATAATATGTGTGTATACGTATACTATGATGGGGGAGGGGAATGCGATGAAAAGACAGTTAATGCGGATTATGTCTGTTTTTTGTGCGTTATTTATAGTCGCTTCTATGATTATTCCCTCAGTGTATGCTAAAGATAAAGTGTGGTCGAGTGCCTATGCATATACGCTTAATTCCGCTATGTCAAATTGCGGAACTCTTTCCACCGAAAATAGTGACGGATATATAGATATATCTACAACTTGCCCTACAGGCGTGTTTTATGCAGACCTTGTTAATTTTGAAAATGCTGTTGAGCCATGTCTTGTGATGTTCTATACAGATGGTAACACCAATTCTATATCGGTAGATATATATAGATACGATGCCGAGGAACGGTCTGCAAAAATTGTAACAACCGTAAAAGAGCCTTTAAAGACACAAGACGGAGAAATAGCAGAAATTGCACTCGCCGAAGGCGGAGATTACAGATACGTTGTATTTAACAGATATATGGGCAATGATCTTGTATCGGAGGAGTATTATACAGTAATTGAAAATGATGCGTTTATGCGTGTAGAGCCACCTGGACAGAAACTGTTGTTTGGTGTTGTAAGCTTTACGTCGAAATATCTGCACCCCGAGGTGGATATTTCTAATTTTAATGGCAATCTTTCAATATTTTTCTCGTTATTAAAGGATGGTGCGGCACAAAATGTTGGCTATACCGACATTCTTGGCGATATAACGAATGACGAGCATGAAAAACTCTCACGTGTTCTGTCACGTACTGCGGAATTTACCGAGACCTTTGATATAGGCAATTATTCAACAATGGCGGAATATTCACTTGCCGTAAACAGACACAACGGCAATGGAAAGTTCAACGCAATAACGAATATATATGACTTGGGTGACGAGCTGTACTACGTACGTTACAGTACGGATTTATGCTTCTATAACAGTACAGTTTTACGACGTACCGATAAGGTTACGGACGATTATCAGATTTTGAATGTACGCAATGACTGCATACCGTTTTCCGATACCGAGCTTGACAGCATTAAAAAAGCATATATGAAAAACAAGCTTGTGCTTGAAAAATCAGGCGGAATGGAGCTTAAGAGCGAGCCGTTTATAAAGGTGAATAAGCTTGATGTGGAAAAACCGCTTGACGTACCGCAGATGATTTCACCGTCATTGAGGAAGCCTCTTGCACTTATAGGTGGCGGAGTGCTTATAGGTCTATTTATACTTCTATGGGTACTGTTCTCATCAGACGACAAATAAAATCGGGATGTAGCAAAACAGCACCGACCGCTGTGCTACGAACGAAAAACGTCACTCACGTACCTGAGTACAGTTCGTGATAACCCTCGTAGCTATGCTACTCGGCGATTTTCGTTCGTTCTGCACTATTTTGCCGCATCCCTCGCTCTGTAGGAGAAAACAGCACCGACCGCCTTAAGACTACTGACCATTTGGCGAGAATTAATAAACACCTACAGGCTGTTGTAGTTTTGCAACAGCTTTTTTTAAGCCTTTTGAGTCAAAAAAACACTTTACATTTACGTTATTTTTTTGTATAATAGATATTATGGGAATGGGGTGCTGTAATGGATATACCGATTTATGAAAAGCTAACTGAATATCATAATCAAAACAGAATATCCTTTGCAATGCCGGGACATAAAAATATGCGCACTCTTACGATAAATCCCTGTATATGCGATGTTACGGAACTGTCGGAAACCCTGAATTTATTAGATTTTGACAACCCAACGACTGCAAAAGCGAACAGACTTTTAAGCAAGCTGTATCAGACTCGGGAAAGCTTTATCTTGACCTGTGGTTCTACGTCTTGTATACAGGCAATGATATTGGGCGTACTAAATGCGGGTGACACGCTTCTTGCGAGTTCGGACTGCCACATCAGCGTTATCAATATATGTGCCGTTGCAGGAATAAGACTTAAATTAACAGACAGCTTTCAAGAATTAGATACTGACGGTGTATCAGCTGTGCTTGTTACGTCACCGAACTATTACGGAGTGACAAAAGACATACAGCAGATATCGCACATTTGCCGAAATAAAGGTATACCGCTTCTTGTCGATGAGGCACACGGCGCTCATTTTTTGGGTAAATACGGATTGCCGCAGTCGGCGGCGGTACAGGGTGCGGACATAGTATGCCACAGCGCACATAAAACGCTTAATGCATTCACAGGTGCGTCATATTTGCATATATGTACCGACAGGGTGGATATATCACGCATAAAACGCTGTATTTGTGCTGTACACACATCAAGTCCGTCATATATAATAGCTGCATCTGCTGACTTTGCAAGAGCTTCTCTTTGCGAATGTGATTACAGTGACATAATAAATGAATGTGTGCAATTTAAAAGGGTGATAGGTGAGCGTACAGAGATTTGCGTTCTTAAAAATGATGATGCTACAAGAATAGTGCTTAATTTTAAAAATTATAATATAACAGGATTTGAAGTGGATAAAATGCTTTCCGAACGCTATTGTATAGACGTCGAAATGGCTGATGCATCAAATATCATACTTATTGCAACACTGCAAAACCGTCATTCCGACTTTATAAGTCTTTATCACGCATTACTTAAAATTACGGAAAATCTTGATGTAAAAACAGAAAACAAAGAACTTATAAAACCGAAATGCCCAGCGGGAATTATAGAACCGCAAAACGGAATGTTTGCAAGGACAGAACGCATCAGGCTGTGTGATGCAGAGGGGAGAGTGTCTGCGGTTACCGCATGTATGTATCCTCCCGGTACTGCAATTATTGTTATGGGTCAGAGAATAGGACATCAGGAGATAGAATATATATCCGAATTAGAAAATATGGGAGCGAAAATAAACGGATTAAACGCCGGAACAATAGAAGTGATAATATGAGTAGAATAGTTATAGCTTGTACGGTAGACAGCATAGTGTACCAAAACCCCGATAATGGCTACGTTATATGCAACGTCACCTCCCAGGAGGAGGGGAACTTCTTTGCTGTAGGCTATATGCCGACAATAAGGCCGGGTGATGAAGCATCACTTACGGGAGATTGGGTAATTCATCCCGAATACGGCGAGCAGTTCAAGGTGGAGCTGTACGAGACAATAATGCCCTCGGAAAAGACAGCTATCATACGATACCTTTCCTCGGGTGTGATTAAGGGTGTACGTGAGGCAACGGCAAATAAGCTTTATGATGAGTTTGGTGAGTCGGTTTTTGATGTGCTTACAAACGAATGTGAGCGAGTGGCAAAGATTAAGGGAATTGGCAAAGAAAGAGCTAAGAAAATCTGTAATTCCTTTAACGAACAGCGGAGTGTGCAGAATATTGTAATGTTTCTGCAACAGTACAATATTAGTGCCAATACGGCAATAAGAATACATAAAATATTCGGTAACAATTCTGTCAATGTGATAAAAGAAAATCCGTATTCACTTGCAAACTCCGTCGACGGAATAAGCTTTAAAACCGCAGATATGGTTGCGTATAATTTAGGGATACCTAAAAACAGTCCTGAACGCATAAAGTCAGGACTTAAATATTTCCTGCGTGACGCATCATATACAAACGGACACGTATATATGCCAAAAGATTTATTGATAGAGCATACCGTATACAATCTTGGTATAACAGATATTGAGGCGGAAAATGCAGTTTCGGAGCTTTTAGCGGAGCGTGATATAATATCCGACACTGTAGATAATACGGAAGTATTGTATCTTTACGGAACGTATCACGATGAAAAGTATATTGCAGAAAGAATATATAAAATTACGCAGTCAGAGAGCAGATATGCAATAAGCGCAAGCTGTGCAGAGACTGAGGTTGACAAATTCGAGCAGGAGCACGATATTAAGCTTGCAAAGAAACAGCGTGATGCTGTTGTGACTGCACTCTCATCAGGACTGATGATACTTACGGGCGGACCTGGTACAGGTAAAACCACAACTATCAATGCAATAATAACTATAATGCGAGGACTTAACATTAAAGTGGCGTTGACAGCACCTACAGGCCGTGCCGCAAAGCGTATGACACAGCTTACGGGCTATGAGGCGAAAACAATGCACCGTCTGTTAGGCGCGCAGATGATGGGCAATACCCATATATTTACTTATGATGAGGAGCATCCTCTTGACAGTGATGTTATAATATTAGATGAGGCAAGTATGGTGGATACATCACTTATGGCATCGTTTTTACGTGCCGTAAAGCCGGGCGGCAGAATAATTCTGTCAGGCGACAGCGATCAGCTTCCGTCTGTAGGTGCAGGAAACGTTCTGAGGGATATAATAGAGTCAGAAACGGTTCCCACCGTTAAACTAACCGATATTTTCCGACAGTCGGAGGAGAGTCTAATAATACTTAATGCACACAAGATAAATAACGGTGAAATGCCGGAGCTAAAAGACAGAACACGTGATTTCTTTTTTATGCGTCGTAACACTGCACAGGAGGTTGCAGTGACCGTCACGGAGCTGTATTCAAGGCGTTTGCCAAACACATACAGTATAAATCCAATGACAGATATCCAGGTGCTTTCGCCTACAAAAAAAGGTATAACAGGAACGATAGAGCTTAATAAACAGTTGCAGTTAGGCATAAATCCACCGTGCAATACGAAAAAAGAATATAAATATTCTCAAACCGTATTCCGTGAAGGAGACAAGGTTATGCAGACACGCAATAACTATGATATGGAATACACCACTGCAAACGGTGAGGCAGGTATGGGTATATATAACGGAGATATGGGCGTTATTAATTCAATACACGAACAGGAACGGTATATGGTAATAACTTTTGATGACGGAAAAGTCGTTGAGTATCCGTTTATAGACGTTGAGGATATTGATCTTGCTTACGCAATAACTGTCCATAAAAGTCAGGGCAGTGAGTTTGGATATGTAATAATACCTGTGTTTTCGTATATGCCGATGCTAATGACAAAAAATCTGTTTTACACTGCAATAACCAGAGCAAAAACTATGGTTATACTTGTAGGAAACGAGCGTGTAATAGACAGTATGATACACAATAATTCATATACGAAACGATTTACGGGATTATGTGAGAGATTATTAAAGGAAAAGAGATGAAAACAGTGAGGCACAGTACAGCAGTATTTTTCAGATTTCTGGCAATTTTAGCGGTAATATTTGCAGGAATAACTGCCATTATACCGCAAAGTACAAAAAAGGACGATGAGACGTTGTTCCCTGTATGGAGCGACGTTGATATGGAAAACAGCGCAGATATAATCGCTTTGTATGAAAAAGGCATTATAATTGGCGGAATAGACGGAAAATACGGCGTGGATGAGCCATTTTCAGCGTGTGAGGCGGCATACGCTGTAGTGAACCTGTATGAAGATAAAAAGGGAATAGATATTTCCTTCCCTCACTATAACCCCAACCAGAGTGAAAACTACATAAAAAGGGCAATAAAGTATAAATTGTGGGATGAGTCTATGCCCTGTGGCAGTGAGCCTGTAAGCCGTGAGCAGATGGCATTTTCAATATCATCTCTTGCAAAAGACGGAGAGCTTTTAAACAATGCCGAGTTTTTGCCTGATGAGGAAATGTATAAATATGCAGATGAAGTGATTATGATGTATAACCTCGGTATAACACTTGATAAAAGCATAGCTTTAGCGTATGAGCCTGATAAAATACTTACAAGGGGTGAGGCGGTAAAGCTTATTTCGATGTATCTTGAGCCGTCGGAAAGACTTAAAATAAAAATACCTGATTATGCAGTTCTTGAAACAACGCTAAACGAGAAAATGTCTGCATGGCAGGGGGATTGGTCGCTGTATTTTGAGGATATAAATACAGGCAAAACAATTTCGATAAACAGCCACCAGGTATATTCGGCAAGCCTTATAAAGCTTTTTGTGGCACAGACGGTGTATCAGAAAATTGCAGACGGCGTAATGGCAGAAACTGAAACAATTGATAATGAATTGTACAAAATGATTATATACAGCGACAACGATGCGTGGAAATATCTCGCAAAATCAATAGGCGGCAGTTATTCAAGAGGTATGCAGGAGGTTACAAAGGTTGCAAATGTCGCAGGTTTTATTGATACAGGACAATTTTATCAGGGTAGTCATAAAAACTACAACTTTACATCGGTAAATGACTGCGGAATGTATTTAAGACGTATCATTAACGGCGATATTGTAAATGAAGAAATGTCGGGGAAAATACTGTCACTGCTTAAACAACAGCAACACGTCCAAAAAATTCCGTCAGGAGTGCCTGATGGAGTGACAGTTGCCAATAAAACGGGAGAGCTTGATTATATGCAGGGTGATGCGGCAATTGTGTATGCACCGAGCGGTACATACATACTTGTAATAATCGGTGACAGCTTGGAAAATGCCTACGGACAAATAGTCAAGTTTACGGATTTGTCAAAGACAGTATATGATTTTTTGAATTAAGCAAGTTTGAAAGGAGTTAATGGTTTAATATGATAGTAGGATTAAAAAATGCAATATTGCATATTCTTGATATAAATTCAGGTGTGGGAGTGTTTTCTGATGAAATGTTAGATATAAGCGATGCACAGATAAACACATTTATCACAACACATATTGAAAAGTTGTATGAATCAGCCGCACTAAGAAAGGCTGATTTCAAAGAAACAAGCGGATTCAAGGCTAAAATAGAACAGTATAACAACGGAGATATAAGCTTTACGGATTTGTCGAAAAACGCCGCAGAGCGCTTGTATGATGCTATCTCATCAAGCGAAGAACCAAAAGCCTGTGATTTAATAGCTGTGGAGTTCGTATCAAATGACTCAAGGATTTTCGGGCTTTTGAAGTGTGATAATAAGACAGGCTTTACCCACGCTGTAGTACAGAACGAAGGCAAGGTCAGAAACAATATAATAAACCACTACGCAATTTTGCCATCACTTACAAATAAGCTAAGCGAGTGTGCATTTATAGATCTTGATACAAAAAAGATTGAGTATCTGGGTAAAAACAGTAAGATAGACGGCGAGACAGTCGACATCATAGCAGAACTGCTCCTTGAGTGCGAATATGAAATATCACCAAGGGAAAGTGCAAATACTGTAACACGTATTGCAAAAAAAGTAGCACTTGAAAACGGCGCCGACCAGCTTGAAACACGTGCAAGAATAAAGGAATACGTAACAGAGAGTATAGAGGAGGAAAATTATGAGTATATAGATACTCATAAGGTTGCTGATAAGGTGTTTGAGGGTATGCCGTCTGTACGTGACGAGTTTGTAGAAAAAATGGAAAAAGCAGGAGTGCCTGAAAAGGTAGAGGTAAATAAGTACATAACGAAGAAAATGACCGAGAATATTAAGCTTACCACAAATACGGGCGTTGAACTGTCATTTCCGCCCGAGCATTATAAAAATCCTGAATTTATGGAGCTTATTACAAATGAGGACGGAACTATATCAATTAAGATAAATAACATAACCGAGCTTACAAACCGTTAATAATTTGTTTAATTTTACGCAGTTGACATAATCGTCAAATTAGAGTATAATATACCCATAGTGCATATAACGCAATGGGGAAGGGTTAAACATAATGACAGAAGAACATACTTCGGGCGGAAAAGAATTTTGTTTTGTAATAGCAGTGTCTGCCATTTTATATATAATGTGTGCCGCAATGGTGTCGCTTTTTAATGAATATGCGTTCATTGGCGGAATAATATCTGTGTTGATATTTTGCGTATACGGTTACTTTGTCTTGACACATTATACG
This sequence comes from Clostridiales bacterium, assembly GCA_029226065.1. Taxonomy (GTDB): domain Bacteria; phylum Bacillota; class Clostridia; order UBA1381; family UBA1381; genus Ornithomonoglobus. The sequence continues at coordinate 32,969 of JAQXXM010000018.1, read as the reverse complement.
TCACGGTTTACATATTCACTTAAAAACGGCAGACTGCGTATCAACAGAATGATCGGTAAACGAAACAAGGAATTTGAATTTGCCTGTACTGATATAGAACGTGTATACTACGGCTCAAAGCCCAAAGACTTTGCAAAGCCCGTACATAATATGCGTGTAAGAATTGTAAGCACTAAAAAAACTTTATATATTGAATATAAATACGGCAACGGTGTATTGACAACGGTTGCTGTTGAGCCGACAGAGAAAATGAGACGGCGTATAGAGAAAGAAAGGAACAAATAAATGGTAAAAATCATAGGAGTGCGTTTCAAACCATCAGGTAAGATATACTATTTTGATCCGCAGGGAATAGACATAAGCCGAGGCGATAATGTCATAGTTGAGACAAGCCGAGGTATTGAATACGGCAATGTAATGCAGGGTGTTAAAGAGGTAGAGGAGTCTGTTATAAAAAAGCCCTTGAAGGGTGTAGTCAGAGTTGCTACTGATGAGGACACAAAAAGACATAACGAAAACAAGGAAAAAGAAAAGGAAGCATACAAAATATGCCTTGAAAAAATCCAGCAGCACGGACTAAGTATGAAGCTTGTTGAGGTTGAGTATACTTTTGACGGCAACAAGATACTGTTCTATTTTACGTCTGACGGCAGAGTGGATTTCAGAGATCTTGTAAAAGACCTGGCATCTGTATTTAAGACAAGAATAGAGTTAAGGCAAATCGGCGTAAGAGATGAGTCGAAAACATTAGGCTCGGTCGGTATGTGCGGCAGGGACTTGTGCTGTTCAAAATTTTTAGACGAATTTGTGCCTGTGTCAATCAAAATGGCAAAGGAGCAGGGCTTATCTCTAAATCCTACAAAAATATCGGGTGCTTGCGGAAGATTGATGTGCTGTCTGAAATATGAGCAGGACACGTATGAAGCTTTGAACAGCGAAACCCCGTCTGTCGGAACAGTGGTAGATACGCCCGACGGCAAAGGTACAATATCGTATGTGTCGCTCTTAAAAGGACGCATCAGCGTACGGTTTGAGACAGGCAATGAAATTACAATGCGAGAGTATTCGGTAAACGAGGTTGAGGTTGATACTGACGATGGCAAACCGCAGAAGAAAACGACGGAAATTCAGGAGCCTGTTTCTGATGGTGATACAAATAACGATCAGAGTAATGAACAGGCACAAAAGCATAAACGGACACGCAACAGGAAGAAAAAACCGTCAACACCAAAGATTGACGTGGAACAAAATACGTAATTATGCATAAAAAAACATAATTGAAGAAAAAAAGTATAAATATTTTTGAAATTATACTTGAAGTTATTGCAAAACAGTGGTATAATCATACTGAAGACGGAAGTCTCAAAATAATTCTTCAGGAGGTAAAGTCATGGCTTATAAAATTGATGCGGATACATGTATAAGCTGCGGTGCTTGTGCTGCAGACTGTCCGGTTGATGCTATATCAGAAGGCGATGCAGCATACGTAATCGATGCAGATACTTGCATAGAGTGCGGCGCTTGTGCTGCTGCTTGCCCGGTTGGCGCACCGGCTGCGGAATGATTTAATATCATGTGAGGGCGTTTTGCTATAGCGGTAACTGTTATGGCATCGCCCTTGTTTTTTTCTTAATTTGTACAAGCTATGACTTTAATGCGACAAAACATACAGATTGAAAGGGTTTACGTATATATGAAAAAGAAAATCAGGATTTTTGGCGTACTCTTATGTGTTATGCTTTTTACAGCCGTCTGTGGGTGCAGCAAAGACTCTTTAATTGTTGAAAAGGAAGTAAGACGCAGAGAATCGACAGGCGACAGCTGGACGGTTATGCTTTATATGAGTGCATCATCACTTGACGAAAACTATACACGTGCAGCAGATGTTCTTAACTCGCTTTCGTATGATTTACCTAAAAACATCAATGTTGTTGTTGAGATAAACGGAGACGAAAAGTGGGGTATAGACGGAATTAAATCCGATAAAATTCAGGATTTTGCCGTACAGAAAAACGGTCTGCGTGAAATATACGAAACAGGTGTAAAAAATATGGGTGATGCCAAAACGTATGCAGATTTTTTAAACCGAACAATTGAGAAGTATCCTGCAGACAAATATATTTCAATAATATGGGGCGAGAGCGGCGGTCCATTAAGCGGTGTGGCTCACGATGCATCAAATGAGTACAATTCACTAACGCCATCCGAAATTGCGTCGGGACTTGCCTCTACAGAGACAAAGCTCGATTTGATTGGCTTTGATACAGGTATGATGGCAAATCTTGATGTTGCAACAACGCTTGTACCGTATGCGGACTATATGGTTGCAGCTGAAGATATTATGCCCGAATCGGGCTGGGATTACAGAAAGCTCCTTGAATATATATCCGAAAACCCCAATGTAGGTGCGGCACAGGCAGGACAGATTATATGCGACAGTGCATACGAGAATGCATCGGATCAAATGCAGGAACTTATGATAATGTCTGTTATAGACCTGTCGGATATTACAAGTTTAGCCCAGGACTTTGACACTCTTGCACACGGCTTGGCGGCAGATTGCGAGGACATTGATAAGCTTCGTTCTATGACGGCACGTATTAATTTGGCACATTTTGTTGGTGCAAATTCGCCGTGGGAGGGATACTCCGATCTGGTGGATTTGAAATCGTTTCAGAATGCAGGCTACAGTGCAGTACGCTCAAATTATGCACGTATTGAAAAAACAATATCACGTGCCGTTATTTACAAAATTGCAGGGGAGTTGCATGATGACTCGTGCGGAATAAGCGTATATTATCCAAAGGCGCGAGACACTCAGGAGATTAACGAATATAAAAAGCTTTGTACAAGCTCGGGCTACAAGGAATTTATAGACAAAATAATGGCAGACGATGCTATTGAAAACAGAACGGCTGATTATAAGGCTACACCGAGCTATGAGATATATCAGTCTGCGATGGCAAACAACACAATGACTGCCGAGCCTGATTTATCGGGAAAATATCTTTTAAGTGTCGATAATCCCGATGTTATTGCAATGACGGGTGTAAACCTGTATAAGTATGATGAGGAGACAGGAATGTATCTTTTCCTTCGACACGACAATGACACATACTACAGCAACATCGCAAACACATACGAGTACAAACTGAACAACAAGGTGACGGAACTGAATAAAATTCCTGTCAGTGTATATAAAGTGAACGATTATGGTCAGTCTGAAATGTATTCAATCCCGATTATATATAAGGATAAGCTGTCAAGCTTGCGTGTACTTGCCAAGGTTGAAGATTTAAAGAGAAGTTACAGTATAGTAGGAATTTGGGAGGGGTATAACTCCAAAACAGGTATTCTTGACAGCAGTATGGAAATACCGTCTGCAGGTGACAGTATAATACCTGTATATGAGACTTATGGCGGTGAAAAAGGCAGTTATCTGCAAGGCAAGAAGCTGACACTTGTGTTCGGAGGTCTTAATATTAAGGATAAATCTCTTGAAGACGGTGAGTATCTGTTATCGTACACGGCCGAGGATGTGTATGGCAATAAAACAGAGAGTAATACTACAAATGTAACTGCAATTAAGGGGAAGATGCAGATTACAAAATAATGTGCATCTTGAAAGGAAGTTGTGATATAATGAAACGATTAGCGGCAATATGGATAGGAAAACTCGTTTTTCTCGTCGGAAAAATCACTCACAGACGTACATCATCATCACCGGGTGTTATGGCACTCAAGCTTTGTCCGTCGCTAATAAGCGATATGAATAATCGTGTCCGCAAGAAAATAATAGTTACCTGCGGCACTAACGGAAAGACTACAACAAACAACGTAATACGTTCAGCACTTGAATCAAAGGGCTACAAGGTTATGTGTAACCGCATAGGAGCGAATATGCTCTCAGGCGTTGCAACGGCATATATTGAAGCATCGGATTTGTTGGGCAGAATTGATGCAGATTATGCCTGTCTTGAAATAGATGAGGCATACGCAAGGATTATATTTAAACAGATAAAACCCCATATTATGGTTATAACAAATTTGTTTCGGGACCAGCTTGACCGTTATGGCGAAATTGAGGGAACGGTTAAGCTGATTGACGATGCAATAGACCTTGCAAGAGGTGTAACTCTTGTACTAAACGCCGATGACCCCGTATGCTCGCAATTCGGAGCAAGAGACGACGTAAAAGCTATATATTACGGCGTGTCGGAAAAAGTTTTAGACGAGGAAGAAACTATAAGAGAAGGCAATCTATGTCCTGTTTGCGGTACGGAGCTTTCGTATAATTATCACCACTACAGTCAATTAGGTGATTTCTACTGCAGTCAATGCTCGCATAAACGCCGTAACCCTGATTATGAAATAAAGGACGTAGAGCTAACACAACCGCTCAGATTTTCGATTAACGGTGAAAAGATTGAAGTGAATTATAAAGGCTTTTATAATATATTAAACTTGTCTGCGGCGTATGTGGCATTACAGGCGGCAGGTGAGAATACTGATAACTTCGTTGACATATTATCAAATTACAAACCGCAGTCGGGCAGAATGCAGGAGTTTAAGTTTAATAAACCTGTCGTTTTGAGCCTTTCCAAAAATCCTGCGGGCTTTAATCAGGCAATCACAACCGTAAATAGCGACACACGTAAAAAGGACGTTATAGTTGCAATAAATGACGGTGTTAATGACGGTGAGGATGTGTCATGGATATGGGACGTTGGCTTTGATAAGCTGAAAAACGAAAACCTCAAGACACTCTCGGTAACGGGAATACGTCTTTACGATATAGCCTTGCGGTTTAAATATGCTGATGTGGCGGTTGATTTAGTGACGGATAATATGAGAGATGCAATCGTTTCTGCACTGAAAACAGAGTCGGAAATAGTTTATGTTATGGTAAATTATACAGCTCTGTATCCTACAGAGGAAATTCTGAAGAAACTTGAAAAAAATTATTCCGATGAGGTTAAGGAACAATAATAAGGAAGTGTAAAAATGCGTGAGCTTGTGAGCAAGATAAAGAATTTGCCATGGATAAAGATAGCGCCGTACGGCGGTGTCGTTTTTGGCGTAATTTTATTTCTTGTTTTAGCTATAACAACGCATAATGATTCAATTGATAAAAAAGAGGCGCAGGGCGGACTTGCTACTCGATTTCCAAACGATATTTCATATTTTTTTGATGAAACTGTACCCAATTCGGGGTTGGTGCTTTCCTGGTATGACAATACGGTAAAACTAAAAACAGGCGAGGTTACCACAGTAAAACTTGATGCGAAGCTGTATCCTATAGTTTTAGGCGAAGGTGTAATCACATTCGCATCATCCGATACCGAGTGTGCCGAGATTGACAGTTACGGAAATATAACCGCAAAAAAAACAGGCAGTGTGGAGATAACCGTAACAGAAGCAAATACAGGTCTTACGTCAAAAGCGTATTTGCAGATAATACAGCCTGTTGAGGGGTTCTATATAGAAAACAGTTCGCTTAATATGTATACTACAGATGTCGCTGTACGTGTAATACCCGTAATATACCCTGAAAATGCATCAAACACAACTATAAAATGGTACTCAAAAGACAAGAATATAGTTGAGGTAGACCAGACAGGTCATTTAAAGGCAGTGTCAACAGGTATGGCAGAAGTTGTAGCAACAACAGTTGATGGCGGATATAGTGCAAAATGCTTTGTAAACGTCATAAATAAGACAATAAAGGCAGAATTGGTTACAATAGTAAATAAAGACAAAAACGAATTATCAAAGGGTGAATTATTACAGCTTTTTGCGTCTGTATCGCCGCAGAATGCACGCAGTAAACTGATAGACTGGTCAAGTACGAATTCTTCCGTTGCATCAGTAACGCAGACAGGCTTAGTGCGTGCAGTAGGTCCTGGCGAGGTCACAATATTTGCAAAAAGCAAGGATGGAGCTTTTGACAGCATAAATATTACCGTAAAAGGATCGCAGTCAGAATTTACACCCCAGACAGGTCAAAGCTATACCGCACCCGGCGGCGTAACGTATGTAACGTATGACATCACTCTTGACGAAATGGTACGTATTCAAATGAATACAAACCCTGTATATAGTGACGGAAACGGACTTAAATCAGCGGATAACAGCCGTACAAGACTGTATGTTGATCCTAACGAATTTTCGACAGGTTCATATAAGTATCAGTTTATGGATTTGTCACACTATAATGGTATAAGCCGTGATAAGCTTGCATCATTCCTTGACGGCAAAGGAATATTAAGCGGTAAAGCCGATGTATTTATAGAGGCGGCAAAACGGTACAATATAAGTGAGATGTATCTTGTAGCGCATGCGTGTCTTGAGACGGGCTATGGCACATCACGTCTTGCTACAGGTGTCAACTATAACGGTGTAAGAGTATATAATATGTTTGGAATAGGCGCTTATGACTCTGACGCTGTAGGCACAGGCTCAAAAATGGCATATTCAAAGGGCTGGACAGCACCTGAAGCCGCAATTTACGGCGGTGCTGAATGGATAAGCAAGAACTATATCAATGCATCATCAGGCAGACAGAACACGCTCTACAAAATGCGTTGGAATCCTGATAATCCCGGTAATCACCTGTATGCGGGAGATATTGCATGGGCAGTAACGCAGTCGACCATTATGGAACGGTTATTCTCGCAGTTTAGCAATGCATCGGTAAGCTATGAAGTGCCTGTATATGCAGGTGAGAGTGCACCTGTAATAGAGGGAGCAAGCACAATGACTATTGGACATTAATGTAAGGGAAAATGAGGTGAAGTAAAAAGTGACGGCAATAATCGGAATGATAATCATAAGCGGAATTTTCGGCACCATGGCATGGGTATCGTCAGCACGTGATTTATTCAAAAAGAAATCAGATAAAACATATATATCAATAGTTCTTGTTTTAGCTCTTGTTATTCGTCTGATTGCCGCCGTATGCTACAGAGGTCATGAAACGGATATGAACTGTTTTACAGGCTGGGCGGATATTGCGTTTAAAAACGGACTGTCACAGTTTTATCTTTCGGACGGATTTCACGACTATCCTCCAGGCTATCTGTATATTTTATATATATTAGGTGCAGTGAAAAACGTTTTTTCACTTAACGGCTCTGTACTATGGCTCGTACTGAAACTTCCTGCAATTATTGCAGATTTAGGAATGGGGTATTTAGCATACAGACTTGCATCAAAGAATTTTTCAAAGCTTGCAGGAACAGCTATAGCCGCTTTTGCGGTGCTTAATCCTACGGTTATTCTCGACAGTGCCGTGTGGGGACAGGTTGATTCGATTTTGGGATTTTTCTGTGTGCTTGCAGTTTATCTGGCATCGGAGCGTAAATTGAATTGGTCATTTTTTGCATTTGCTGCGGCAATTCTGATAAAGCCTCAGGCATTGTTCTTTGCACCTGTATTGGTGTTTGGAATTATTGATAAATATTTTCTGGAAAATAAATTCGATAAAAAAGAGTTTATTAAAACCGTCCTTTGCGCAATTGGTGCATTAGTATTTATGCTTGTTTCATTTATGCCGTTCGGTAATACACCTATCCACGGCATAAGGGTGATAATAGATCAGTACATCACGACAATTGGACAATACAATTATATGACGGTAAACGCATTTAATTTATATGGTGCGTTGGGACTTAACTGGGCAGAGTTGACTCCCTTTGTGTCGGTTCTCGGCTATGTATTTATAGTTGCGGTTGTTGTGTTCTCGTGCGTTGTCTTTTTTAAAGGCAAAGGCAGTGACCGATACTATCTGACGTCATTTATACTCTTTTTCGGTATATATATGCTGTCGGCAAAAATGCATGAACGTTATGCATTCCCGGGTATATTTATGCTGATAATGGCACTTGCATCAGTTCCGTCGAATAAAAATGCAATTTTATACGGATTGTTCTCGCTGTCGCAGTTTTTCAATATTGCCTGGGTACTTTTTGTATATGAGAGTAATCCGTCAAAATACTTTAATTCGCCCGTAATCATAGCAGTTTCAATTATAAATATTATTCTTTTCGGGTGGGTTTGCTTTCAGGTATGCACGAAAACAAGCACAAAACAAAAGATATCGTCCACACAAAAGAAAGGTCAACGTTACACATTCAGACTAAGCGAAAAGGCAGTCAGAATAACGGCAATTGATATATGTATAATGCTCGCAATAACTGTTATATACGGCTGTGTGGCATTTTACAAGCTTGGCGATAAGTATGCGCCGCAAACAGAAACATCGCTGTGCGGCAATACGGTGCATATAGATTTAGGGAAAGAACAGGAAATTTCTCAAACGGCGTTCTTCCTTGGAGCCCGTCAGCTTGAGACGGACAGAAATATTATACTTTCATATCTTGACAATAACGGCGTATCGGTATATAATGACATTATCGAGGAGGGTTCGGTATTTACCTGGACAATGCGTGAGAATGAAGATATAAAGGCAAGATACATTGAAGTATCGACAAATTGTGTTAACAATTCTTCTGATCCAACAAATGATGTGTATTTAAAGGAACTGTGCTTCATAGACCGTGACGGAAACGTTATCACACCTGTTAATGCGGCTGATAAGGGAGTAGATACACTCTTTGACGAACAGGCTTACCTTGATAAAGATAAATCATATATGTCGGGTACGTATTTTGACGAGATATATCATCCTCGTACAGCATACGAGTTTTTACACCGTATGAGCGTATATGAATGGACACATCCTCCGCTTGGCAAGGTGCTTATGGGAATAGGCATAATGATTTTCGGTATGGTGCCGTTCGGATGGCGGTTTGTAGGTACGCTTTTAGGTGTTGTAATGGTGCCGATAGTGTATATTATGACAAAGCGTTGTATGAAATACAGTTGGCTTGCTGTGCTGGGCTGTGTGTTGTACACATTTGATTTTATGCACTTTACTCAGACAAGGCTTGCAACTATAGACACGTATGTGACGCTGTTTATTATGCTTATGTATTACTATATGTATAAGTATTACACAAAAAGCTTTTATGACACACCGCTGTATAAAACTCTCGTTCCGCTTGGCATATCGGGAATATTCTTCGGACTTTCCGTTGCATCAAAATGGACAGGACTATATGCAGGTGTCGGGCTTGCATTGATATTCTTTATAACACTGTATTACAGATACAGAGAATACAGATATGCACTTTTATCACCTGACGGCGAGACAGACGGAATAAGCCATAAACACGTCATTAACAGCTTTATGCGTAATACGGTTATAACATTGCTGTTCTGCTGTGTTATGTTTATAGCAGTTCCCTTTGCAATATACGTTATTTCTTATATTCCGTATATGGCTACACCGAGCGGTGAGGGACTAAAGACGATATTTACAAATGCACAGTCAATGCTTGTGTATCACGGAAAAACGGTTGTAAACTCAACTCATTCCTACTCGTCACACTGGTATGAATGGCCCATAATGTACAGACCTATGTGGTACTATGCAAATACGTTATCTAACGGAATGAAACAGGGAATAAGCGCATTCGGTAACCCTGCTGTATGGTGGATAGGTATAGGTGCTGTGGCTTATAACATTGCACTTGCTGTAATTATACCATTAAAGAAAAAAGACTACTTTAATAAAAATAAATATTCGTATGCGGTTGTGTACTCGGCAATATTTGCAGTGCTGTGTGCCGTATCATATTTGGTGGGTGCAGACAATGAAAAGCTTGTACGGCTTTTCCCCTGTGTATTGCTGTATTCAACAGTAATAGTGGGTACGTTTATTATAGTATTGATGTTTGATGATAAAATAAAGGCAGATTCAAACAGTGTACCGTTGTTCCTGCTCATAGGCTATTTTTCAAGCTATATACCCTGGATGCTTGTGATGAGAACAACGTATATATACCATTATTTCCCGTGCGTGATATTTGTTGTGCTGATGATAGTATACAGCATCAAGACAATTTATGACAGTGCCAATAATAAAAAAGCAGTCATTATCGGTACTTTGGTATATGGACTAATTGCAATTGGACTTTTTGTGCTGTTCTATCCTACGCTTAGCGGACAGCCCATAAGTCTGGAATTTGCGGACAAATATTTAAAATGGTTTCAATCATGGGTACTTGTTGCCTGATTAGAAAAATAAAAAAGAAAGGAATTTATAATTATGAGAACAGTAAACAGTGAGGAGATTACAAAGGCAGTAAGAGAAATGTGCATAAGTGCAAACTGCCACTTAAACCCCGACATACGAAAGGCATTGGAGGACGGTATAAATACCGAGAAATCAGAAGTATCAAAGGGCGTATTAAAAAATCTTTTGGCAAACGCTGATATTGCCGACAGAAAGGAAGTACCGATTTGTCAGGATACAGGTATGGCTGTGTTCTTTGTTGAGATAGGCAAGGAGGTGTTCATTGAGGGCGATACGTTGACTGAGGCAATAAATAAAGGTGTTGCCGCAGGTTATACTGACGGATATTTGAGAAAGTCCGTTGTGGGCGATCCTCTTGATAGAGTAAATACAAAGGATAATACCCCGGCAGTTATTTATTATGATTATACTGACGGCGATAAAATAAAAATAACATTTGCCCCAAAAGGCTTCGGCAGTGAGAACAAGGGCGGACTTAAGATGTTAAATCCGTCTGACGGCGTAGAAGGAGTTATAGACTTTGTTATAGAAACAGTACGTAAGGCGGGAGCAAATCCGTGTCCGCCGATGGTTGTCGGAGTAGGCATAGGCGGTACTATGGATAAAGCGGCAGTGCTTTCAAAGAAAGCTTTGACACGTGACATTACAAAACGCAACGAAAAGCCTTACTACTGCGAGCTTGAAAAAACTCTTCTTGAAAAGATAAATAAGCTTGGTATAGGTCCGCAGGGCATGGGCGGAACAACTACTGCACTTGCAGTAAATATTGAGCAATATCCGACGCACATTGCAGGCTTGCCTGTAGCTGTTAATATAAACTGCCATGCTACACGTCATGCGGTAAGGGAGATATAATGATGCTTCCGAACACGAAATTGGAACTAAAACGCAAAGAAGCACACATAACCCAGGAGGAGGCAGCAAAGCACATAGGCGTATCAAGGGCTACCCTGATATCCTATGAAAACGGCTCAACTCCCATTCCTGTTACTAATTTCATAAGACTTTGCAAACTGTATCATTGCGATACGGTAGATATATTCGGAGTTAATTCGGACCATTTTGAATACGATGTCCCTGCATCTGAAATATACAAGGAACATTTCCGATATTTAGTTAACAAAGAGCGTGAAATAAACGAGACCATAAACGGGATATTCGTTCCTGACAGCTATTACGATGCATTATTTAAAAAATATTGGGATAAGTATGAGAAAGATGGAAAGATAATATAATTAATTATATAAATGAGGATGTAGTCCCTGAGGGGATGTGAAAAACAGCACCGACCGTTTGACAGAAAAACAGCGCAGCAGTCATTAAAACTACTACGCTAAAAATCCGACTTTTTAGAGTCGCACCAAAACGATCGGCACTGTTTTTTCACATCTCCATCGTTATTTGATTTCAGCTATTACTTCTGCCTCCAGCAAAACATCCTTCGGCAAGCGTGCAACCTCAACGCATGAGCGGGCAGGGTACGGCTCTGTGAAATATTCGGCATATATTGCGTTAATTTCCGCAAAGTCGTTCATATCCTTTATGAATACGCTTGTTTTTATAACGTTGTCAATGCTTGTGCCTGAGGCATCAAGCAGATTTTTTATATTCTTAAATACCTGGTGTGCCTGTGCAGAAACTCCGTCGGGAATATCTCCCGTAGCAGGGTTAATAGGTATCTGTCCCGAACAGTACACTGTATTTCCCGATATAATCGCTTGTGAATACGGACCTATTGCCGCAGGTGCATTATCTGTTTTAATTTGTTTCATTTCTAATCACTCTCCTTATAGAATATATTATACAGCAAAAGTATCAATAAATCAAGAGTTTTCCGCATTAAAGCTATTGACAAAGTGATAAAATTATTGTAAAATGTATTATAATGTAATAAGATAAAATGAGGTAGTGTATCTCATTTATAAAACTATAGTGCCGTATAATGGCAGAATGGAGTTAATAATGAATTATCATAAATATCAAAGAATGTATACACCCATACCGATTGAAAATCGTCAGTGGTGTAACAGGGTAATAGAAAAAGCACCTATATGGTGCAGTGTTGACTTGCGTGACGGTAATCAGGCATTGTATTCGCCTATGACAATTGACGAGAAACTTGAGTTTTTCGACTATCTTGTAAAGCTCGGCTTTAAAGAAATTGAAGTAGGATTTCCCGCAGCATCAGGTACGGAATTTGAATTTGTACGCCGCCTGATTGATGAAAACAGAATTCCTGATGATGTGTCAATTCAGGTTCTTACTCAGGCAAGAGAGCATATAATCGAAAAAACAATCGAGGCATTAGACGGTGCAAAAAATGCTATTGTGCATTTATATAACTCAACCTCAACTTTGCAGCGTGAAGTTGTATTTAAAAAGGGCAAGGAGGAAATCAAACAGCTTGCCGTAGACGGTGCAAAGCTTGTAAAGGAGCTTGTCGATTCAAAGCTTAAAGGTAACATTCGCTACGAGTATTCGCCCGAGAGCTTTACGTGTACAGAGCCTGATTATGCTGTTGAGGTAGTAGATGCCGTAAACGAGGTTTTCTGCCCGACACCCGAGAGAAAGGTTATAATAAACCTTCCGTCAACTATAGAGGTTGCGACAGCAAACGTATATGCCGATCAGATAGAGTATATGTGTACACATCTTAAGAACCGTGAAAACCTTATAATAAGCGTTCACGCCCACAATGACCGTGGTACAGGTGTTGCATCATCAGAGCTTGCACTTCTTGCCGGTGCTGACCGTGTAGAGGGAACGCTTTTCGGTAACGGCGAGAGAACAGGTAATGCGGATATAGTAACAATTGCACTTAATATGTTCTCACAGGGTGTTGATCCTGAACTTGATTTCAGCAATATAGACGAGGCAATTGAGGTATTTGAAAAGTTTAATAAGATGCCGATACATTCACGTCATCCGTATGCAGGTGATATGGCATACGTGGCATTCTCGGGCAGTCATCAGGATGCTATTAAAAAGAGCTTTGATATGTTTGACGAGCATCCCGAACATAAATGGGCAAATCCATATCTGACTATCGACCCTGCTGACATAGGAAGAAAGTACGAACCGATTATGATTAACAGCCAGTCGGGTAAGGGCGGTGTAAGCTATGTAATGGAGAAGAAGTACGGCTACACTCTGCCAAAGGCGATGCTGACAGAGTTTTCGGCATTAATAAACGATTTATCCGATGAGAAGCATACGGTGCTTGATAATGAGGAGATACATACAGCGTTCAAGAATACTTATGTCAACTTGACAGCACCCATAAAGTCACAGTCATACAGCGCACAAAACGATGATCAGACAACAATCGTGAGTGCAACAATAAAGTATGACGGTAAGCCGTCTCTTGTGTCGGGCACAGGTAACGGCCCTCTTGATGCAATGTGTGCAGGTTTAAGAAAACTGTTAGGTATTGACTTTGAAATATGTGCGTATACGGAACACGCATTAGAGCGTAAGTCATCATCAAAGGCGGCAACTTACATTGCCATTAAGGATAATGATAATGAGCAGATATTCTGGGGCGTAGGAGTACATGAGAATATTTCAACAGCATCAATTTATGCACTTATCAGTGCAGTAAACAGGATGTTAATCGCAGGATAATATAAAACAAACCTCACCTCTTAGCGTATATACGTACGCATGGGGGTGAGGTTTTTTTGTTTAAAGGGCTGTATTGCAGTTATTTCACCTTAAGACATTCTTTATCAGACTTTGTAATATACACTAAAGCCACGATTGATGCAACAATTAAAATCCCTGCTACAAGCTGTGATATACCCAATACATTCGGTATCACGTATAGAATATATTTGGGGTTTCGCATCCCCTCAAGTGCAAGTCTGCCGACGGAATACCATAGAATATAACAGCAGAAAATTTGACCATTTTTAGTTTTCCTGTTGCGTATTATGCATAACAGGATTACGCCTGCAAAATTCCAGAGCGATTCATATAGAAATAGCGGATGTACAGGTAAAGCACCATTTATTGACATACCTAACAAAGACTCGGTAACTCCTCCGAAAACCTCGCAGTTTACAAAATTGCCCCAACGTCCTATTGCCTGACCTAAAAGCATACCGACACAGCATACATCAAGGGTGTTCAAGACGTTAAGTTTTTTAAACTTGCAATATGTCAAGGTGGATAATACAGCACCGATAATACCGCCGTATATGGCAAGTCCGCCCTCCCATATTTTGAATATACCAAGAAAATCATCTGCAAATTCATCAAGAGAGAATAAGACGTAATAAATACGCGCACATATTATTCCGGCAACAATGCCATATAGGGCTATATCTAACACATTATCTCTTGGCAGACCTCTTTTTTCACTGTCGAACGCTACAAGAAGTATTCCCATAAGAAACCCGAAAAGAATTATCAGCGCATACCAATATATATCCTTTGCACCAATGGAAAACGCTACAGGCGACAGTGTGAGTGTAATACCGATTTTCGGAAATGATATTATGTTTGTCATCTTTTTCATCCCTTTCTCATAATTTATATACCCTTCATAGTAAGAGATATTCTTTTCTTTTTCAAATCTATATCAAGAACTTTTACATCTACATTATCTCCCACCGATAGTACCTCGGAGGGATGCTTTATATATTTATCGCAAATCTGTGAAATATGTACCAGTCCATCCTGATGTACGCCTATGTCTATAAAAGCACCGAAGTCTATGACGTTGCGGACAACTCCCGAAAGCACCATGTCGGGCTTTAAATCCTCCATAGACAGGACATCTTCACGAAGCGTCGGCTTTGGCAGTTCGTCTCGTGGGTCACGTCCGGGCTTAAGTAATGCATCAATTATATCGTTCAGCGTTATCTCGCCCAAATCAAGCTCGTCACATAGCTTTTTCTTCCCATATTCCTTGGCACGTCCGTTCAAATCGGAAAGGTTATCGCCCTTTCCGTAGCCGAGAGTTTTAAGAAGTCCCAATGCAGCATTGTAGCTTTCGGGATGAACAGAAGTGTTGTCAAGGAAATTAGTACCGTCGGAAATTCTTAAAAAGCCTGCACACTGCTCGTACGCTTTTTTACCAAGCTTAGGTACGTTCAAAAGCTCACTGCGGCTCTTGAACTTGCCATTTTCCTCGCGGTAAAGAGTAATATTCTTTGCAACAGTTTTATTTATACCCGATATATATCCCAAAAGTGAGGGCGATGCTGTGTTAAGATCAACGCCTACGCTGTTTACGCAATCCTCGACTACGTCCGACAGCTCGGATGAGAGCTTTGTTACATTCATATCGTGCTGATACTGACCTACACCGATTGATTTCGGATCAATTTTAACAAGCTCTGCCAATGGGTCCTGAAGTCTGCGTGCAATTGATACGGCACTTCGTAATGCAACGTCATATTCGGGGAATTCTGCTGCGGCAAGCTCCGATGCGCTGTACACGCTTGCACCTGCCTCGTTTGTCATAACATAGTATATGCGACGGTCTATGCCTTTTATAAGCTCTGAAATAAAAATTTCAGATTCTTTTGAGGCTGTACCATTTCCGATTGACACAATATCAACGTTGTTACGCAGTATCATATCTGTCAGCTGTTTTTTTGCTTTTTCCTTATCGTGGTTTGGCAGAGTGCAGTATACAACGCCTGTGTCAAGTACCTTGCCTGTTTCGTTTACAACTGCCACTTTACAGCCTGTCCTGTAGCCGGGGTCAAAGCCCATAACCGTACTTCCTTTTACAGGTGGCTGCATCAAAAGTCCGTTCAGATTTTTACCGAACACTTTAATGGAGCTATCCTCAGCGGACTCTGTAAGACTGTTGCGTATCTCAGTAGAAAGAGACGGAGCAATAAGCCTTTTATACGCATCAGCCGCCGCCGTCTCAACGTATGTTGTTGATGGAGTTGGTACTTTCGGGGTGAGCTTCCTTATAAGAAACGATATCATTCTCTCCTCGTCAACTTCAATTTTAACGGAAAGAAATCCTTCTTTTTCGCCTCTGTTCAGTGCAAGAATTCTGTGTGGTGCAAGTCCGTCAATTTTCTGGGAAAATTCATAGTAGTTACTGTATACGCTGTCCTCGTCCTTTGAGTTTTTTGAAACAATAAAACCGTTTTGCTGTGTAAACTCACGCAGTTTTTTTCGAAAATCCGCATTGTCGCTTATATCCTCGGCAATTATGTCCATTGCGCCCGACAGTGCATCTTCTGCTGACTCAACACCCTTTTGTTCATCTATGTATTTTTCTGCCTCTTTCTCGGGGTTTGTATTTTTATCTTGAGCCATAATAAGCACTGCTAACGGCTCAAGCCCTTTTTCTTTGGCTATACTTGCACGTGTTCTGCGTTTGGGGCGGAACGGACGGTATATATCGTCAAGTTCCGATAATGTTTTCGCGTTATAAATTGCGTTTGCTATTTCGTCTGTCAGCTTACCTTGCTCGTCTATAAGACGCATTGTATCATCTCGTTTTTCCTCAAGAGTACGCAACGCTAAAAGTCGTTTGTGAAAATCACGGAGTAGAGTGTCATCCATTGAACCTGTTGCTTCTTTTCTGTATCGTGCGATAAAAGGAACAGTATTTCCGTCATCTATTAATGCTGTTGCATTTTCGGCTTGCCACGCTTTTAAATTAAACTCCGCACATAGAATTTCAATTATTTTTCTGCTTTTTTCTTCCATCTGTACAAATCCTCCAAAAAATCACGTAACACAAATGATAATTTTGTAACCGTCCTGAAATAGTTTTCTGCTAAAAAGTGTATACAAAATGAAATATTTGTGATATAATTATCTTAAACACAAGATATAGTGTTTTTTTACTTGTAAAAAAACTAAATATGCTACTATTATGATGGCAACATTATGGTAATTATAACCCATTTTTGATATGTTTACAAGTAAATTGTCAAAAATATAATAAACTTGAAAAAAAGTTGCAAAACTTTTAAAAAAAGTATTGCGTTTTTCTTTGTTTTGGTGTACAATAACAATAGATGGGAGCAAATTGGAGCGTTTGGGAGTAAAAAGGCTCTGAAAAGCTCGTTTGGGAGAGCTTTGTTTTTAGTTCCCTCAATCAGTCGTTGTTAAATTTACAAATAAACGGAGAAAGAGGTGATATATATGGTAAGTTTTGTTGACGAGTACGAGCGCCAGCTTGATGAACGTGGAAGAATTATACTTCCGTCAAAGCTGCGTGAGGATATATGTAATACTGTATATATCACGCAATCAACATCGGAAAAATGTCTGCACCTTTACACAGAGGAGGAGTGGCAGAAAGTTGCCGAGAAGGTAAATCAGTTGCCTACAGCTACAGACCGAAATGCGGCGGCGTTTGTCAGACTGTTCTTTGGTAAAGCGACAGCAGTTACGGTGGACAAGCAGGGAAGAGTACCTATTTCAAAACGTCTTTTGGAATTTGCAGGTATGACAAAGGATGTAGTCCTTGTAGGTGCAAATACTCGCCTTGAAATATGGGATGCACAGCTGTGGAACGATTATCAGAACGAAGTATCCGAAAGTATGCTTGACGGCGTGCTAAAGTACAATCTGAGCATTTAGGGAGAAGAATATGGAATTTAAACATTATTCGGTGCTCCTTAAAGAGAGTGTTGACTACCTTGAAGTAAAGCCAGACGGAATATACGTGGACGCAACATTGGGCGGAGGCGGACATTCCTATGAGATACTAAGCCGGGGTGCAAAGTGCGTCATTGGTATAGACCAGGACATTGAAGCAATAGATGCGGCAACAAAAAGACTTTGTGAATTTCGTGACAAAGTCGTTACGGTCAACCGTAACTTCAGCAATATCAAAAGCATTTTAGATGAATTAGGCATTGAAAAAATAGATGGCGCAGTTATGGATTTGGGCGTAAGC
This sequence comes from Clostridiales bacterium, assembly GCA_029226065.1. Classification (GTDB taxonomy): domain Bacteria; phylum Bacillota; class Clostridia; order UBA1381; family UBA1381; genus Ornithomonoglobus. The sequence continues at coordinate 14,925 of JAQXXM010000018.1, read as the reverse complement.
TCATACCAGCTTGATAATGCAGAGAGAGGCTTTTCGTATATGCACGATGCACCTCTTGATATGCGTATGGACCGCAATACTTCAAAAAGTGCATACGATGTGGTAAACACTTATTCCGAGCAGGAACTTATGCGTATATTTTATGAGTACGGTGAGGAAAAATGGTCATCGAGAATAGCTAAGTTCATTGTAGAAAAACGTAAAGAAAAAGAAATTTTAACAACATACGAACTTTCAGATATCATTAAAGCGGCTATACCAAAAGCCGCAAGAATGGACGGCGGACATCCTGCAAAACGTATTTTTCAGGCGATAAGAATAGAAGTGAACGGAGAGCTTGAAATATTAAAGCAGGCAATATGTGATTTTGCGGATGTATTAAAGCCCGGCGGTGTATTAAGCATAATAACCTTCCATTCGTTAGAGGACAGAATAGTAAAGAAAACATTTGTCGAGCTTGCAAAGGGTTGCACATGCCCGAAAAGCTTCCCGGTTTGCGTATGCAACAAGACACCGGAAATTAAGATTTTAACGTCAAAGCCCATACTTCCGTCAGAACGTGAGCTTGACGAAAATTCAAGATCAAAGAGTGCAAAGTTAAGAGTAGCAGTGAAATTGTAATCGAAGAAAGAGGAAAGATTTTGGTTAGCGGTAATTTAGCATATAAAAGAGATTACATAAGAGAAAATCAAGAAAAACAACAAACGAAAAAACCGAATACCAACGCTGTAAAGCATAAGAAAAAAACGCACAAGCTAAGCTATGTGGCAAAGATTGTATCAGTATTGACAGTAGCGGTATCTGCAGTTTTTATGATAGTACAATACGTAACGGTCCATGAGACACAGACAGCGTTAAATGCGGCAATATCCGAGTATGAGTTTGAGGAGTCCGTAACAGCTCAAAAAGCTTTTGAGCTTGAAGAGAGCATAGATTTGTCAAAGATCGAGGCGGAGGCTACGTCACGTTTGGGTATGCACAGACCTGAAAAGCATCAGATAGTATATCTCGATGTTAAAAAGAGTGATACGACCGTTAAAACTGCAGGCGAGGTAGAGGGCTTCTCAAACAGACTAAAAGACTGGGTAAAGAACGTGAAAGGTAATATTATAGACTTTTTCAGCATATAATACAAGAGGGCTTAAAGACTTACATATATAAAGGAATGATATAAATTGGCTTTGCCGTCATTAAACAGTATAAAAAAGAAAACAAAAATTATAATCGTTTTAACCTTTATTATGTTTGCCGCTGTAATAGCGAGAATGGGCTGGTGGCAAATAGTTAAGGGACCGAAGCTGTATGAGACTGCAAAAAGAATGCAGACCTCAGATACGGTAGAGCGGGCAAACCGCGGCAAGATTTTTGATCGTAACGGTATGGTGCTTGCAGAATCGGCATCGGTAAAAACGCTTGTATGCAATCCGCAGGACGTGCGGACAAATGGTGACCTGAACAAATGTGTACAGGTCATTTCTCCCATTATAGGTATGAGTGATGCTAAGCTAAAGGCGTGCTTTGAGGAAAAATCACAATACAGAATAATAAAAAAGCGACTTAGCGCCGAGGAAAGCAAGGCAATTGAGGAAATGATAAATCCTCAGTATGAGGAGGAAACAAGCAAGGAAATAAAACGCAAAAATGAGGAAAAGCGTGAGCTTAAACAGGCACTTTCGGGCATATATTTTGAGAATGACTCAAAACGCTATTATCCGTATAACGTTGCATCACACGTCCTTGGCTTTACGGGATATGACAATAACGGTATTCAGGGCGTAGAGCTTATTTTTGACGAATACCTCTCAGGCATCAATGGTGCAGTATCGCAAAATCGTAATGCAAGCGGTACCACCATAGAGGATGAACAGGCAGAATACCTCAAGGCAGCTAAAGAGGGCTGCAGCGTAACGCTTACAATTGATGAAAATATCCAGCATTTTCTTGAAAACCACTTAGAAGAAGCAGTATTAAAAAATGAGCTTAAAGAGGGTGCGGCAGGAATTGTTATGAATCCCAAAACAGGTGAAATTCTTGCTATTGCCACAAAGCCTGATTTTGATTCAAACAATCCGTATGACATTACGAGATTTTTGGAATATGCAATAGAATTTGAAGAAGATGATGAGGAAAAAGACGACGAGGACACAGATGAAGAGCCTGAGTCCACTGATGAGCCGGAGGAGTATTCGGATGAGTTTATTGCAAAGGCACGTTCAAAAATGTGGCGTGATAAAGCAGTTTCCGATACATACGAGCCTGGTTCTACATTCAAAATTATAACTGCCGCGGCGGCACTTGAAGAAAATATCGTCGACGAGAACACAAACTTTTTCTGTGCAGGATTTAAGCAAGTTGCAGACAGAAAAATATCCTGTGCCAATGCATCGGGCCATGGCGCTCAAACGTTCGCTGAGGGTGTAAAAAACTCTTGCAACCCTGTTTTTATGGAGGTAGGCCTTGCTATGGGTGCCCAGACGTTTATGAACTATTTTGAAGCGTTTGGTTTTACATCAAAGACAGGAATTGAGCTTGGCGGTGAATCGTCAGGACTGTTCTATGATACAATGAGCGAGGTAGACCTTGCAACATCGTCATTCGGTCAGGGCTTTCAGATAACGCCGCTGCAGCTTATAACGGCGGTGTCTGCTACCGTTAACGGCGGTGAGCGTATGCGACCGACAATTGTCAAGGAAATATCAAACGATGACGGTGTGGTTAAAACATATCAGCCAGAGGTTGTAAACAGAGTAATATCCGAAAAAACGTCGCAAAAAATGCGTGAGCTTCTTGAAGCGGTCGTATCAGACCATAACGCAACAGGTAAAAACGCATACGTAAAAGGCTATAGAATAGGCGGAAAAACGGGAACATCGGAAAAACAGCCCCGAGGCAGTAATAAGCGTATTGCATCATTTGTGGGTTTTGCTCCTGCAAATGATCCTGAACTTGTATGTCTGATTATGCTTGACGAGCCGCAGACAGCCAATAAATTCGGAGGTACGATTGCCGCACCTGTATGCGGTGAGATAATAGCTGAATCTCTTGATTATCTTGGTGTGCAAAAGCAATATGCGGAGGATGAGGAGCATGAAAAGGAGTCAGCCGTTCCCGAACTTAGAAATATATCTGTTAATTCTGCAAAGGCAAAGGCCGCAGAGGCGGGCTTTGATTGCAAGATAAAGGGCAACGGCGATACTGTAATAGACCAGCTTCCCAAGCCGAAAGAGGTTCTTGAAGAAGGTTCGATTATTATCCTTTACACAGAGGAACGAGATAAAAACGATATGGCAGTTGTGCCTAATCTTAAGGGCTATAGCGTGAGAGATGCAAAGTATATCTTAAATAACGCAGGATTAAACTTTGAGGTAAGCGGAGCAGGTCACAGTGAGGCAGGAAACGCATACGCAACATCACAGACTTTTGCCGCAGACACACGTGTATTGCCCGGAACTGTTGTCGGAGTAAAATTCGGTCAGCAAACAAACGATTAACATAACGGAGGTGGCACTATGTTAGCCAACGAACTCTTTAAATCAGCTTGTACTGATGAAATAAAAAATATAAATATAACGTCGATTGCTTATGACTCACGAAAGGTCAAAGACGGCGGTGTGTTTGTATGCATAAAGGGATATGAAACAGATGGACATAAGTATGCCCAAGCAGCTGCAAAAAACGGTGCTGCTGTAATAGTGGCAGAGGATAAAATAGACGTCGATGTACCTGTTGTATATGTAGATGATACACGCAGATTTTTAGCAGAACTTTCGTGTACCTTCTACGGCAATCCGTCCGATAAATTCAGACTTATCGGTATTACGGGAACTAATGGCAAGACAACTATAACATATCTCATAAAGAGTATATTAGAAACAGCAGGTAAGCAGGTAGGAATTATCGGCACAAATCAAAATATCATAGGTGACAAGGTTCTTTTGACAAAAAGCACTACTCCTACTACACCGAATTCATTAGAGCTTCAACAGCTGTTTAATGAGATGGTGCATTACGGTGCTGATTACGTTGTTATGGAGGTTTCAAGCCACGCATTAGAGCTTGATAGGGTATACGGCTGTAAGTATGATGTGGGCGTATTCACAAACCTCACACAAGACCACCTCGATTTCCACAAAACAATGGAGAATTATCTAAATGCAAAGGCAAAGCTTTTTGCAATGTCCGCTAAAGGTGTAGTAAACTATGATGATGATGGCGGAAAAAAGATTGTCCAAAAAGCCGATTGCAGTGATATAATTAAGGTCGGTATGGGCTCAGACTGTGACATACAGGCTAAAAATATAACAAGTACCACACGTGGCTCACACTTTGATATAGTATATAAGGATAAGGAATACCCTGCATGGGTAGGTATACCCGGTGAGTTTAGTGTTTATAACGCCGTTTGTGCAATCGGTGCGGCAATTCAGCTTGGCATTACGATTGAAGACGCAATAAAGGGATTAAGTACAGCAACAGGCGTTGTAGGACGTGTTGAAGTAGTTCCTACAGATACAGATTACACTGTAATAATAGATTATGCTCATACTCCTGACGGACTGGAGAATGTTATAAAATGCGTAAAGGGTTTTGCCCAAGGCAGAGTTATAACGCTGTTTGGCTGCGGCGGTGACCGTGACAATACAAAACGGCCTATAATGGGCAAGATAGCAGGAGAACTGTCTGATTTCTGTATTGTTACATCGGACAATCCGCGGACTGAAAATCCTGAATTAATTATTGATGAAATAGAAGAGGGCATAAAAAATACATCGGGCGAATATATCAGAATAACCGACCGACGTGAGGCAATTGCACACGCATTGGATATGGCACAAAAAGGTGATGTAATTATCCTTGCAGGAAAAGGTCAGGAAACTTACCAGATAATAGGAAAAGAAAAGTTTGATTTTGACGAAAGAATAGAGGTTTATAAACACTTAAGCTCAAAAGCATAAAAATAAGGGGATGTAAAAATCTACACGCTCAGGTATGTATATTTTTTACAGCCCCTTGTTTCGATAAATAGGGGAGGTATAAGATGCAGAATTTATCTGTTTCGGACATCATTTCCGCTACAGGCGGAACACTTGTGTCAGGAAGTGATGAGGAAATAATACACAACATTACCATTGATTCGAGAAAGGCGGATAAAAACGTACTGTTTGTTCCGTTAAAGGGCGAAAAAGCGGACGGACATGACTATATTCTATCAGCACTTGAAAAAGGAGCTGTCGCAATAAGCGAGCGTGATATATCAGATACTTCGTCTGCGATAGTGAAGGTTAAGAACACACGCATAGCCCTTGGCGACATTGCACGGTATTATAAAATGAAGTACCCTGTAAAAGCCGTATCAATAACAGGCAGTGTCGGAAAAACAACAACTAAGGATTTGGTGTACGCCGTTATATCACAGCGTTATAAAACGCATAAAACACCGAATAATTTTAACAATGATATAGGCGTTCCGCTGACTGTTTTCGGTATAGAAAAGGAGCATGAGGCGGCAGTAATAGAGTTAGGTATGAGCCATTTCGGTGAAATATCATATCTTGCGGATATTGCACGTCCAGACTGTGCAATAATCACAAATATCGGAATGTCACATATTGAAAACCTCGGCTCACAAGAGGGCATATTCCGCGCAAAAATGGAAATTGCAGAGCGTTTTACATCAGAGAATACGCTTATAGTGAACGGTGACGATAAGTATCTTAAAACAATAAAAGATACTCCATATAAGGTTGTGCGGTTCGGGATGAGTGATAATAACGATGTATACGCAAAAGACATCGTAAATAACGGACTTAAAGGAATGGAATTTACTGTCGTACACCCCAATGGTGAGTTTCGTGCAGAACTGATGCAGCCCGGTGAGCATAATATATATAACGCTCTTGCGGCAGTATGTGCAGGACTCAATATGGGTGTGTCGGAAACAGATATAGCAAACGGACTGAAAAATTGTGAATACACCGCATCAAGACTTGAGATTATTGACTGCAACGGTACGGAGATAATAAATGACTGTTACAACTCCTCTCCCGATTCGGTGCGTGCGGCACTTAAGGTTATGACATATTCTTTGAAGCCACGTAAGGTGGCGGTATTGGGCGATATACTTGAAATGGGTGAATATGCAAAAGATGCGCATTTTGATTTAGGCAAAACAGTAAGCTGTATGGGCGTTGATTTGCTTATAACTGCGGGCGACAATGCAAAATTCATTGCTCAGGGTGCAAAAGAAGATGGTATGGAAAACGTTATTTCATACGATTGTACAGATGACCTTGAAAAACACATCAAGGACATTATAAAGCCTGATGACTGCGTGTTAATTAAAGCATCGCACGGAATGGAGTTTTATAAACTCACAGATGCACTAAAAAATTAACTGAAAGTTTGGATAAAACCTGTAGATGTTATTTTGGGAAAGGATTTAAAGGACATAATTATGAAAGAATTTTTGGGAGCAACAATATTATCAATGGTGCTTGCATTTGCACTTACTGCGGTGCTGGGACCTATGTTCATAAGCTGGTTGCATAAGCTTAAATACGGACAGGAAATACGTGAGGAAGGACCTGCATGGCATCAGAAGAAGTCGGGTACGCCTACTATGGGCGGAATTATGTTTATCACAGGAATAGGTGCATCGGTCCTGATAAACTTAGCGATTACGTCAATAATGGGCAATATAAGCCCTATTATTTTAAAAAGTGTAATACTCTTTGCAGTGTCACTGGGATTTGGTGCTATAGGATTTGTTGACGATTATATCAAAGTAGTGAAAAAACGCAACTTAGGACTTACCGCAATACAGAAATTCCTGTTACAGCTCGCATTTGCGGCGGCATACGTAGTTATAATGTATCTTATGGATATGTTAAATACATCAGTCGTAATTCCGTTTATAAAATACAGTGTTGAATTACCGATGTGGTTATACATACCATTTGTTATGTTTGTTGTAGTGGGAACGGTAAATGCCGTAAACTTAACAGATGGACTTGACGGACTTGCATCAAGTGTTACTGTAATAGTATCGCTGTTCTTTGCGGTATATGCATTTTTTAAACTGTCGCAGACAGGTGTCAGCATATACGCAATGGCAATAGCGGGCGGACTGTTAGGCTTTTTGATATTTAATAAATACCCGGCAAAGGTGTTTATGGGTGATACGGGCTCGCTGTTTTTAGGCGGTGCAATCGCACTTATGGCGGCAGACCTTAATATGCATATTTACCTTATAATCGTAGGATTTGTGTATTTTGCGGAAACACTGTCGGTCATTATGCAGACGGCATATTTTAAATACACCAAAAAGAAGTACGGTGAGGGCAGAAGAATATTTAAAATGACACCAATACACCACCATTTTGAGATGATGAACTGGAAAGAAACTAAAATAGTATCAGTTTTTTCAGCTGTAACATTGCTGTTGTGCATAGTTGCATATTTTGGTTAGTTTTAATCCACTGAAATGAAAGGAGCCATATAATGGCAGAGAGAAGATATAGCGGCGGTACACGCCGTATCAAGACAACATCACGTCCGACACAGCCTAAACGTCCTGCACCCAAAAGAAGCAGTACTACGGCAAAAAAGTCTCAGCCAAAGAAAACAACGCTAAAAACAGCCAAGCTTGGCGAGATGGACTATACACTGTTGTTTTTGATAATATTGGTTGTAGTAGTAGGACTCATAGTTTTGCTTTCAGCATCGGCACCGTCGGGAAAGCGTATATATGACGATTCATATTACTATTTCAAACGTCAGCTGTTTTTCGTTATGATCGGATTTGTCGGGATGATAATTGTATCAGCTATTGATATTGATAAGTATATGCACCTTATTCCTAAGGCATTCTGGATATGCGTACTGCTCCTTGTTTTGGTATTAATACCGGGTGTGGGAGTGGAATCAAATGGTGCAAGACGTTGGCTTAATATCCCGTTTGTACAGTTGCAGCCGTCAGAGCTTATGAAACCTGCAATAGCTATGTATATAGCGTATCTGATACATATACGCCTTATAGACTTGAAAAAACTAAAGAGCAATATGGTTTGCGTTGGTATTATTTCAATTGTCGCATTGCTTTTGATGCTTGAAACACACCTTAGCGGAACTATAGTTATAGTTGGTATTGCAATATGCGTTATGGTAGCAGGCGGTACGCCTATAAAGCCTATTATTTTAGGCGTTATCGGTGTGGGTGTATTGATATTTATATATCTTCAGTTTGACGAGGTTCGTATGGCTCGAATTGAGTCATTGATAAACCCATTTGCAGACCCGCAGGGTACAGGTTATCAGATTTCACAGAGTATATATGCCATAGGTTCAGGACGTATTTTCGGTTTAGGTCTGGGCGAGAGTGTTCAGAAATATTCAAACCTGCCTGAGCCGTATAACGATTTTATATTTGCTATCGTATGTGAGGAGTTAGGCTTTGTAGGTGCAACAATAATCGTACTGTTATTTGTGGCACTGTTTTTACAGTCTATGCGTGTTGCTATGAGTGCGCCTGATGTATGGTCATCACTCGTATGTGTCGGAATAGCATCACAGCTGGGAATACAGACGGTACTGAATATGGGCGTTGCAATCTCGCTGATACCCAATACAGGTGTGTCACTTCCGTTTTTCAGTTATGGCGGAACATCAATATTGACACTGCTTTTAGAGATGGGTGTGTTACTGAATGTGTCACGCCGTGCAGTGAAATAGCAGAGAGAAAGGACAGAAAATATGAGAGTAATATTTGCCGGAGGCGGTACAGGCGGACATATAAACCCCGCAATTTCAATTGCAGACTACGCAAAATCACAGGATAAGGATTTCTCAGCACTGTTTATCGGTACACAGAAAGGTCTTGAGAGCAGACTTGTGCCAAAGGCGGGCTATGACATAAAATATATTGATATAGCAGGCTTTGATCGTAAGCATCTTTTAAAAAATATAGACGTAGTTAAAAAGCTTATAAAATCACGCCGTGACTGTAAAAAAATAATACGTGACTTTAAGCCTGACTGTGTTGTATGCACAGGCGGATATGTCAGTGGACCTGTCATAATGGCGGCGGCAAAGGAGGGGATACCATCGCTCATTCATGAGCAGAATGTCTATCCCGGTCTTACCGTTAAAGGCTCTGAAAAATACGTTCAGTACATGGCTGTAAGCTTTGACGAAACTGTAAATCTGATGAACGATAAGGATAAATGCGTTGTGACGGGCAATCCTATAAGGAGTGAGATTTTATCTGCCGACAGAACTGCGGCACGCAAAAAGCTTGGTATAGATAAACCCTTTGTGCTTGTGTTCGGCGGAAGCCTTGGTGCACAGAAAATAAATGAAACTATGCTTGGCGTAATACCTAAGCTAAAAGAAAGAGGCGACATAAAACTGCTCTTTGGTACAGGCGAGCGTAATTTTAATGAAGTACATTCAGCTGTCAGGGCGATGGGTATAGACGATAACGATAATACAATAGAGATAACTCCGTATATTGATAATATGGCGGAGGTTATGGCGGCGGCTGATGTTGTAATAGCACGTTCGGGAGCGATAACTGTGTCGGAGCTTGCGGCGTTAGGCAAGCCTGCAATACTTATTCCGTCACCAAACGTTGTTCGAAACCATCAAGAGCAGAACGCACGTGAATTTGAAAGAAACGGTGCGGCTGTTGTTATGACAGAGGAAATGCTTAACGAAACAGCATTATATGAGGAAATAATCTCTCTTGTAAACGATACGAAAAAGCTTGAAAAAATGTCGGAAAACCTAAAGAAAATGGCAAAAACAGATGCTTTGCCGAAAATGTACGAATTAATGAAAAAAATGTCGGAGAAGTGATATAAATGAAAGGACAAAAGGCTCTTGCATTTATAGCAATCCTATTGATTGCTGTAGGTATAATAGGAAATAAAATTGCGACATCACCGAGTGAAGAAATTCCCGATGAAAAACCTGTTGCGACAGAACAGCCCGTCCGTACTCTTACGGTAACCGCAACAGGTGACTGTACATTTGCTACAGATATAAATGCAAGCCGTGAGCTTGGCTTTGTTGCCTATGCGGAGCGTTACGGCACAGATTGGTTTTTCCAAAATGTACGTGATATATTTGATGAGGACGACCTCACTATCGTAAACTTTGAGGGTACGCTATCTGATAGAGGCGAACGTGAAATTAAGCAATTTGCGTTCAGGGGCAACCCTGAATACGTGAACGCTCTTACAGGTGTTGAGGCGGTAAACCTTGCAAATAATCACAGCGTGGACTATGGTGAGATATCCCTTGAAGACACGAAGGAATATCTTGATGAAAAGGGCATTTTATACTGCCGAGGAAAAGCAGACGTTGCGGTAGAGGAGATAAACGGTATAAAGGTCGGACTTGTAGGCATAAACTACTTAAATGACGTTATGCGTACCGAGCTTGTAGATGCTATAGACACAGCAAAGGACAAGGGTGCAGAGCTTATAATACTGTCCATACATTGGGGCGTAGAAAAGGCAACAGCACCAAATCAGGACCAGATAGATGCGGCACATACTGCAATAGATAACGGCGTTGACCTTGTAATCGGCACGCATCCACACGTCTTGCAAGGCTTTGAGAAATACAAGGGTAAATATATCTGTTACAGTCTTGGCAACTTCTCCTTTGGCGGTAATAATGCACCGTCAGATATGGATACAGCGATATTCCGCGAGACTTTTACAATAAAAGGGGACAAATTGCTTGACGATGATGCAATAGAGATAATACCATGCCGCATATCAAGTGTGGACGGATACAATAACTATCAGCCCACACCTGCAACAGGACAACAGCGGCAAAGAATAATAGACAGACTGACAAGCTATACTGATAATTTAGGCGATTTAGAACTGAATTTCAGATAAGCTTTCTGAACATTAAACGGAGATTTTATGAAAAAGGTTTTAAAAATACTCGAATTTGATAAAATTCTTGAACGTATGCAAGAATATACCGAGTCCGAGTCGGTAAAAAAGAGAATATACAAGCTTGAGCCATTTTCGGATATAGAAAAAGCACGTGCATCACAGCGTGAGACAACGGAAAGTGCATCGACACTTTTAAAGCTTGGCAATATGCCTGTTAATCTGTCGGTACACGACGTCAGACCAAGTGTGAAACGTGCCGAGCAGGGCGGTGTACTGACACCTCGTGAGTTAATGGATATTTCAAGAGTTTTGTACGTTGCAAGACGTACAAAATCGTATCTTTCGGAAATATCAGAGGAATGTGAAATACTTGCAGGACTTCGAGAAAGTCTGATGACGGCAAAACCGCTTGAGGATAAAATAAATTCGTGCATATTGTCCGAAAGTGAAATAGCAGACGATGCATCATCCGAACTAAGTGCCATACGCCGTAAGATGAAAAATCTGAACGGCAAAATCAAAGAGACACTCAATTCGATGATTCACAGCGCACATTATAAAAAGTTTTTGCAGGACCCTATTGTATCGGTAAGAGCAGACAGGTATGTTATACCTGTACGTGCCGAGTACAAGAATGAGGTGCCGGGTATAGTTCACGATACGTCATCAACAGGACTGACGCTTTTTGTTGAACCCATGAGTGTTGTGAATTCAAACAACGAAATACGTGACCTTAAAAATAAGGAACAGCGTGAAATTGAAAAGGTGCTTGCCCAACTGTCGGGATTAGTAATAGAAAACTCACACGAGATTTTCGTTGACGTTATAAATCTTTTAGAGCTTGATTTTATATTTGTAAAGGGCAAGCTGTCGCTCGATATGAACGCAGCAGAGCCTGTATTAAACGATAAGGGAATAATAAATTTAAAAAAAGCAAGACATCCGCTTATAGATAAGGACAAGGTTGTGTCAAATGATATTTCGTTCGGAAGCGATACGGACACGCTTGTGGTAACAGGCCCTAATACGGGCGGTAAGACCGTTACGCTTAAGACCGTAGGCTTGCTGTCGATTATGGCATCATCTGGACTGCATATTACGGCAGGGGAGTCCTCTGATGCGGCTGTGTTTTCTAAAATATATGCGGATATAGGCGATGAGCAGTCAATAGAGCAAAGCTTGTCTACATTCTCATCGCATATTGTAAACATTGTAAAAATATTAAAAAATGTAGACAATAACACGCTGGCACTCTTTGACGAGCTGGGTGCAGGAACCGATCCGACAGAGGGTGCGGCACTTGCAATTGCAATATTAGAGCATTTGCGTAAAAAAGGTGTTAAAACACTTGCTACCACCCATTACAGCGAATTAAAGCTGTTTGCGCTCACAACAGACGGAGTGAAAAATGCGTCCTGTGAATTTGACGTAAAAACACTACAGCCAACGTACAAGCTGTTAATCGGCATACCCGGCAAGTCGAACGCCTTTGCTATTTCAAGACGTCTTGGATTAAGTGATGCTATAATAGAACGTGCAAATACGGTGCTTTCAGATGAGAATATACGTTTTGAGGACGTTATAGGCGAGCTTGAATTATCACGTGTAAAAGCGTCACGTGATGCGGAAGAAAACGCACGTATGAAGCGTGAGCTGAAGGATTTGCGTGAGGAGCTTGAACGTGAGCGTGAGAAACTGAAAAAGAACAAATCACGCATTCTTGACGAGGCACATCGTGAGGCGAAAATAATCGTTATGGACGCAAAGAGTGAGGCAAACGAGATTATACGTGACCTTGAAAAAATGCGTCAAAAGGGAATAAAGTCGGGTAACATAGAGGATAAGGCAAAGAAAGCACGTCAAGCACTCAAAGAACGTGAAGACAGCATAGACGAGAAAATGAAACGTGTGTCAAAACCGAAAACAAGCTTTGTTGAGCCGCCTAAAAACCTTAAACCGGGAGAGATAGTCAAAATCATTGATTTAGACCAGGAGGTTGTAGTCCTGAAATCACCCGATAAATCAGGAAATGTCCGTGTTGAGGCAGGAATAATAAAGATGGACGTGCATATTACCAATCTTAAAAGAGTCGATAAGAGCAACGAAGAAAAGGCTAAGATAGCGCAGTATATACCGCCTGTAAGAACCTTTGACTCTAAAACAAAAACTGCCACAACCGAGCTTGATGTCAGAGGTCAATATCCAGAAGAGGCGTGGGCGAATACGGAAAAGTTTATTGACGATTGCTATCTTGCAGGTATTTCACCCGTAAGAATTGTTCACGGAAAGGGTACAGGCGTTTTGAAAAAACATATCCGTGAGATGCTAAAAAAACACAGATACGTTGTATCGTCAAGACCGGGGATATTCGGTGAGGGTGAGGACGGTGTAACAGTGGTGGAATTGAAATAGAAAGCGGAGAAACGTATGGCTAAATCGAAAACTGCCGTTACAAACGCAATGCGTATACTAAAGGCAAAGAAAATTGATTTTAAAGAAATAGAGTACGAGGCAGACGAGGTAGGCTCAGCATTTGGGGAAAAGATTGCAGAGCTTACCGGTATTTCACCTGATATATCCCTTAAAACCCTTGTCGCAAAGGGTGACAAGTCGGGCGTTATTGTTGCGTGTATACCTGTTAAAAACGAAATAGACCTTAAGAAACTTGCAAAGGTATCGGGTAATAAAAAGGTTGAAATGATACACGTAAAAGAGCTTTTAGAACTTACGGGATATATACGTGGTGGAGTATCACCGATAGGAATGAAAAAACAATATCCTACGTATGTGGAAAAAACAGCGGAAAATCACAGTGAAATTGCAGTATCGGGCGGAAAATGCGGAATAACTCTTTTAATGTCGCCTCAAGACTTAAGAACAGTGACGAGATGCGATTTTGCAGATTTAATATCAAAAACGGAGGAATGAAGATGAGTATATTTAAAGCGGCGAACATATTATTGCCAAAGAATGTGGATTTTTCAAAATGGAGCGTAGTGGCGTGTGACCAGTATTCATCAGAGCCTGAGTATTGGCATCGTGCTGAAGAAATTGCAAAGGACAGTCCCAGTACGTTAAATATAATTTATCCCGAAGCATATCTTAATGAATCAGACGGTGATAAGAGAATTGACAATATCAACCGTACAATGGAGAAGTATTTAGATGACGGCATATTCAATGAATATACCGATAGCCTTATTTATGTTGAAAGAACACAGCAAAACGGTAAAACAAGATGCGGAATAGTGGGCGTAATCGACCTTGAGGCATACGATTACAGTGTGGGTTCACAGTCGCCTGTGCGTGCGACGGAGGGCACGATTATATCACGTATACCGCCAAGACAGCGTATCAGACGAAATGCTCCGCTTGAATTGCCCCATATCCTTATGCTTGCAGATGATCGCAAAAAGGAGATTATTGAACCGCTTGCAGAAATGACTGATAAATTTGAAAAGGTTTATGATTTTGAGCTTATGCAGGGCGGCGGACACATAAAGGGCTGGCTTATTGATGATATGACAAAGAACGAGGTTCTTTCAAAAGTTGATAAGCTTGAAAATGTTGAGGAGTTTCAAGAAAAATACGGAATAACGGATAAAAGTGTGCTTGCAATTGCGGTAGGCGATGGTAACCATTCGCTTGCTACTGCAAAGGCGTGCTGGGAGGAACTGAAAAAAGACCTTTCAGCAGAGGAACAAAAAACGCATCCTGCACGATTTGCACTGGCGGAGCTTGAAAATCTGCACGATGATGCACTTGAATTTGAGCCGATACACAGAGTGGTGTTTGGTGTAAAGCCTGAAGCTGTAGTTGAGGCTATGTACAAATATTATCCGCAAATCTCCGAAACTGACAACGGCGGACAGAAAATAGTTATAACATACCGAGGCACAGATAAGACTGTATATATAAAAGATGCACCTCTTAATTTGGCAGTGGGTACGTTCCAGAAATTTATGGACGATTATTTGTCAAAAAATGAAGGAGAAATTGACTATATACACGG
>JAQXXM010000017.1 GCA_029226065.1 Clostridiales bacterium | reverse complement strand
CCATAGTTTATAGAATGTGAGATTTCATCCGAAGTTGCTGCAACGCAAATATCTGCATAAAGCTTCAATGAAATCATAAATCGTTGACCCATCGTCTTCTCTTCACTAAACACTCCATGATTTGCGAAAACTATTAAGTTGTCTATTTCAATATAGTCGTTCATAACGTATCTATCTCCTTTTCAAAAAAGCAAGAAAAAGGGGATGTAAAAAAACAGTACCGATCGTTTGACGGCAAAATTATCTATATTTTAATATAAATAATTTTAAAAAAACACTGTTAAAGCAGTTGCTTTTGAAGTAATCTGACGTTTTCAGATTTCTTTTTATATGCCATCAAACTACGAACGAAAACCGTCCCTGGAGTACCTGCGTACACTGCGGGATAACCCTCATAGCCTTGCTATTCGGCGGTTTTCGTTTGTTCTGCACTATTTTTTCGCATCCCCTTAGGAACTTCTCTTTATAATCTTAGTTATTTCTTGCAGCCTTTGCAGTCTCAACAAGCTTTGCAAATGCAGCAGGGTCAGCAATTGCGATTTCTGAAAGAACCTTTCTGTTCATATCTATACCTGCAATCTTAAGACCGTTCATAAATGTTGAATAATTCATACCATTCATTTTTGCAGCCGCACTTATTCTTGCAATCCAAAGTCTTCTGAAATCTCTCTTCTTGTGCTTTCTGCCAATGTATGCGTTAGCCATAGCACGCATAACAGCCTGATTAGCTGAACGATACTGCTTGCTTAATGCACCATAGTAACCCTTAGCCTGCTTTAATATCTTTCTGTGATGTTTCTTTGTACCTACTCCGCCTGTAACTCTTGCCATTGTACACTACCTCTCTTTCCGAATTATTTGTAAGGGATGAGCTTCTTGATTACAGCTGCATTTGCCTTTGAGCAGTATGCCTGTTTTCTCAAGTGTCTCTTTCTCTTTGTAGTTTTCTTGTTTAGAATGTGTCTTCTGAACGCTCTGTTCTTCTTAACCTTGCCGTTTTTTGTAAGGTTAAATCTCTTTGCTGCACCTCTATGGGTTTTTATCTTTGTCTTAGCCATAGTATTACACTCCTTTTCTTATTTTTACTGTTGTGATGCCGGAGCAATAAACATAATCATATTTCTGCCCTCAAGCTTGGCCGGTTTTTCAACATTTCCGAATTCTTTTACCGTTTCTGCAAAACGGTCCAGCAGAGTTTTACCAATCTCTGAATGACTCAGTTCACGACCCCTGAAACGTACTTTCACACGCACCTTATCACCTGATTTTAAGAATTTCATAGCTTGTTTAGCTTTTGTATTAAAATCATTGGTATCAATTGATGGCGAAAGCTGAACTTCTTTAATATTGATGACTTTCTGATTTTTTCTGTTTTCCTTCTCGCGCTTAGCAAGTTCAAACTTATACTTACCAAAGTCCATTATCTTGCACACGGGTGGTTTTGCATTGGGAGAAATCTTAACAAGATCCAATCCACTCTCCATTGCAAGTTTCTGTGCTGATTTTGCATCCATAACACCAAGTTGTTCGCCGTCTGCAGATATGATACGAAGCTCATTGTCACGAATCATCTCGTTGACCTGTAATTCATTTTTAGCTATGGTAAACCCCTCCTTCTTCACATTACATAATCCAAAAATACTAAAAAAACGGACGCATAGCACCCGTTCACAGTATCAGCGTATACACGCTAAGTATTTACCGCAAAGCCTGCGCCGTACGGTGAGAACGAATGTTTCTGCTTGTTTTCCAAATGATTATAGCATAGTGCGGCATATTTGTCAAGTATTTTTTAAAAATTTTTGAATTTTTTTGTATAATGTTTAAATGGCATAAAAAGAGGTATATATTAAGTAAGAGATAGTATCTCTATGAACCACAAAAGGAGTGAAGTTTTATGAAGTTCAACATTATCGGCAGAAAGTACACAGTACGTGACAACGTAAGAGAATACGTTGAAAAGAAGCTTACAAAGCTTGACAAATTCTTTAAAGACGAACCTACCGCAAGAGTAGTTCTTGGAACTATTAAGGATAACGAATATATCGAAGCACAGATAAATTCCGGCGGAATGATATTCCGTGCCGAGGTTGAAGATTCTGAAATCACAGCCGCAATCGACAGGTTGGTAGACGTAATAGAGCGTCAAATAAGAAAGAACAAAACACGTCTTGCAAAACGGTTACGTGAAAATTCACTTGATGATATACAGCTTATATCAGGTGCAACATTCATTGATGAAGAAGAAAAAGGTGAATTTGAGATAGTGAAGAAAAAACGTTTCGAGGTAAAGCCAATGCTTCCTGAGGAGGCAATATTACAGATGAAGCTATTAGGTCATAATTTCTTCGTATTCAAAAATGTAGATACTAACGAAATGAACGTTGTTTATACAAGGAAAGATGGAAAATATGCACTTATTGAATCAGTAGAATAACAGAGCGGAGCTGTTGCGTTAGCAACAGCTCCAACTTTAATTTGTTATATAAAATTTAACAGACATTAATTTTGTGCCATTTTAAGCCTTTGAACGGTCTGCGCTAAACGCAACAGCCCATTATTATAAATCACTGAATAAATCTTTGTTATATTCTCCATTTTCAGTCAAGTCACGAAATGCACGAGATACAGCAGGCTTATCCTCCTTATACGTTACACCAAACCATTTATCTGCGGTTTCAAGTACCTTAATGGATATTTCTCCGCCGCGCAACAGCTCACCGACATATACAGGAATAAGATATTCGCTTTTAATCGGGTTGTCCTTAACCGCAGTCTTAAAAAATTCTTTAAATCCTACCGACAGTCTATTCATAAATTGTGGTGTAAAACCAAACATATTCATTGATGCGTGGGCATCAGGAGCAACATTCTTGCCGTCTGCGACAATCCCATCTGGAGTCTTTTCTATATTTGCCGTCTCAACTATATCCACAAGATATCCGTCATCATTAACCTGACAAATACCACGTGTAACACCGCCCTGTTCACTTAACGTATTCTTAAGTATAAATCCCGACATACAAAAATCATCAGGTCTGTCGGGCGAGTATTTTGCCAGGAATTCATAGACATTTCTGTATGCCTGCTTACCGTAATAATCATCAGCGTTTATAATTGCAAACGGCTCATTAACAATATCACGGCAAGACAGTACAGCCTGACCTGTTCCCCATGGTTTTTTCCTGTCCGCAGGTACTGACTCGCCTTCGGGTATATCGTCCATTGCCTGAAATGCATACGCAACCTCTATATTATGCTCTAAGCAAATTTTCTCAATTCTGTCCCCTATGACTTCTCTGAAATCATCTTCAATGTCTTTACGTATTATAAATACAATTTTATTAAATCCTGCCTTTATTGCATCGTGTATGGAATAATCCATTATTATTTCACCTGATGGTCCTACAGGCTCAAGCTGTTTTATACCGCCGCCAAATCTGGAGCCTATCCCTGCCGCCATAATTACCAACGAAATCTTACTCATAACATAACCCCCTTACGGTTAATCTATGTCTATATTATACAACACATTAGATGAAATTGCAAGTGTTTTTTGATATTTTACCCAATAAGTTTATTTACAAAGATCACTTGGTATTTCAAGCGTTATTCTGCCTATCGTTGCCGCTCTTAATTCGTCCAACACCATATTAGCCGCACGCTCCATATCTACCTCACCGCCCGATATTACAAAACCACGTCTGCGTCCGATAAGTTCGAGCAATTCATATCCTTCAAGATCTGCAATACTGTCCTTTATCTTATATCGTGTTATTACCTCATCAGGATAATTGTCACGGAGATATTCACAGAGTGAATACGCCAAAAGTTCACGATTTATTATTTCGTCCTTTATCGCACCTGTATAGGCAAGGCGTTTTGCAAGCTCCTGGTCCTCAAATTTTGGCGGTAATATACCCGGTGTATCTAAAAGCTCCGCATCACCTTTTATTTTCAGCCACTGTTTGCCTCGTGTAACACCAGGTTTGTCGCCCGTCTTTGTACTCGCTTTCCCGAGCAAACGGTTAATAAGACTTGATTTTCCGACATTCGGTATCCCAACCATCATAAGCTTCAGCGTACGTGTTCTGCCTCGCTCTGCATCACGTTCAATTTTGTCTCGGACAAGCTCACGTGCCTCATTTATGACCGTATTTATCCCCTGTCCTGTTGTACAGCTTATCGGTATAACACGTATACCTCTGTTTTTGTACCACTCAATCCACATATCAGTGCGTTTCGGATCTGATAAATCTGATTTATTCATAACGAGCAATCTCGGTTTATTTTTAATAATATCGTCAAAGTTCGGATTTCTGCCCGAAAACGGTATACGTGCATCAAGTATCTCTATAACTACGTCAATCATTTTCAGATTATCCTCAATAAGACGACGTGTTTTAGCCATGTGCCCCGGATACCACTGTAATGTATTCTGCATATCTGTACCTCTCATTTAAAAGTAATCGAAAATTTCCCTATTAGACAAAAAAATAGCACCAATCAGCACTATTTTTTCACATTCCCTCGGGAAACATTCTGCTTTTTTTAAGCTTTCTTTACAGTCCGCTATTTTATCTTGTCTTTCCTATACTGTTAAATGGGAATATTCTCAACTGTGCCTTACCCAAAACTGCATCTTCATCTACCTCGCCAAGTCTTGATGAACGGCTGTCAGTTGAGTTTCCACGGTTATCACCCATAACAAACACACAATCCTCAGAAACAGTAAACGGATACTGCACCTGAGCATCGGTCGGAAATGTCTGACCGCTGTAATACGGCTCGTCAAGCTCTTCGCCGTCAACATAAACCTTTCCGTCACGAATATCCACCGTCTGTCCCTCTGTTGCAATTACACGCTTTACGTAGTAGATTTTTTTCAAACTTTTAGGTAAATGCATACCTTCTGTGAATTTTCTTATTCCTGACAGTTCATCTTTGCCCTCATTTGCCGCAACTGCTTCAAAATAAGATTTACGTTCTGAATAGTTTGAATCAAGGATAATAATATCACCCTGTTTCGGCTCGTAACCAAGCTTTGTAACGATTAAACGGTCTCCGTCAAGCAATGTCGGCTTCATACTGCTTCCGTCCACCTTGACTATATCGAACAAAAAGCCCTTAATCAGGAATGCAATTATAATTGCAATCACAATAGAATATGCCCATTCAAACAGTTCTCTGCCTATACTTTTATTTTTTTTCTCTTCAGTTTTAGTTTCTGTCGAAGTCGTTTCTGTAGTAGTATTCTTTTCTTCCATTAGAAAAACTCCTTTCCGTTTTCTGTAATAGATAAAAAAGAGCATAGAAAATGCTCCTAAACTCATCGAATATAAATGATAAAGGAACTGATGCGGGCGGTATTAAAATACCGCCACAGCATTATAACTTTCCAGTTACATCTTTTCCTTAACCTTTGCAGCCTTACCCACTCTGTCACGTAAGTAGAACAACTTAGCACGACGTACTTTACCGTGTCTTACTACTTCGATCTTCTCAACGTTCGGTGAGTTAACCGGCCATGTCTTTTCAACGCCAACGCCGTATGAAACACGTCTTGCAGTGAAAGTTTTGCCGATACCGCCGCCCTGAATTTTGATAATGGTACCCTCAAACATCTGAGTTCTTGTTCTTGAACCCTCAACGATCTTCTGGTATACCTTAACAGTATCACCAACCTTGATTTCAGGAAGGTCTGTTCTTATCTGGTCTTTTGCGATTGAATCAAGAATTGCTTTTGTGTTCATGATCAAATCCTCCTTTATAATCTGAGACATTCGTGCCGACCAAGGCAGAGGACTGTCCGTAATACCAAATAATTATATCATATAAAAAACAATTTTGCAAGCTTTTTTTTACAGTAATGCAACAAATTTTCTATAAAACAGAAGCAAATTCCTTGTATATAGTAAACAATAGGGCCATTGCTAATGCAACAGCCCCCATCGTATCACATTAAATTACTGGTTGTTTGAGCAATCCTCTATTTCAAGCATTGCATCTTTTCTTGAAAGTGAAATCTTGCCTGTCTTTTCGTCAATCTCCATAACCTTAACGATTACGGTGTCACCTTCCTTGCAGACATCTTCAACGTTTTCAACTCTCTGCATATCAAGCTTTGAAATATGGCAAAGACCGTCCTTGCCCGGGAGAATTTCAATAAACGCACCGAAAGCAGTTATTGTCTTAACAGTACCCTTGTATATTCTACCCACTTCAGGCTCTTCAACTATCAAGTCAATAGCTTTCTTAGCAGCTTTACCGCTTTCCTGAGTTTCGGCAAATATGTGAATTGTACCGTCCTCCTCAATGTCAATCTTAGCACCTGTATCTGCAACGATACCCTGAATTACCTTACCGCCCTGACCGATAACTTCACGAATTTTATCGGGATGGATTTTCATTGTCATAACCTTAGGTGCATAAGCGCTAAGCTCTGCTCTCACTTCAGGTATAGCCTTCAGCAGAACGTCGTCAATTATATGGTAACGTGCATCTCTTGTCTTTCTTAAAGCCTCTTCAATTACTTCGTAAGTAAGACCGTCGTTCTTTATATCAACCTGGATAGATGTAATACCCTTCTTAGTACCTGCAACCTTAAAGTCCATCTCGCCGTAGAAATCCTCAAGGCCCTGGATATCAACCATAGTAGTGAAACCATCGTCTGTAGTAATAAGACCGCATGAAATACCTGCAACGGGAGCTTTAATCGGAACGCCTGCAGCCATTAAAGCAAGAGTCGAACCGCAGACTGAGCCCTGTGAAGTAGAACCGTTTGATGAAAGAACCTCCGACACGCAACGGATTGCATACGGGAACTCTTCCTCTGATGGAAGAACGGGAACAAGTGACTTTTCAGCCAATGCACCATGACCTATTTCACGTCTGCCGGGGCCACGCGAAGGACGTGTCTCACCGACCGAGTATGACGGGAAGTTATACTGATGCATATATCTCTTTGTCTCCTCAAGTCCTAAACCATCAAGGCGCTGTGCCTCTGAAAGCGGAGCAAGAGTTGCAATAGTAAGAACCTGTGTTTGTCCTCTTGTAAACATACCCGAACCGTGAACACGCGGTAGCAAATCAACCTCTGCTGCAAGCGGACGAATTTCATTTAAGCCTCTGCCATCAACACGTCTGCCCTGGTATAACCAGTCACGTACGATTTCTTTCTGCATCTTGTACATAATTTCTTCAAGCTCTGATGCAATTTCTGGATAATCCTCACTCATTGTCTCGATTATTCTGTCTGTAATAACACCAATTCTTTCATCACGTACGTTCTTATCATCAGTATCAAGTGCATACTGTATGTTAGCGTACTCATTTTCCTTGATTTTATCATAGATTTCGTGGTTTATATCGTGAGCCTCATATTCCATTTTCGGCTTGCCGATTTCCTTGGCAACAGACTCAATAAACTTACACATTTCTATAATTACAGTGTGAGCAGTCTTAAGTCCCTCAAGCATTACCTCCTCAGGCACTTCGTTTGCCCCTGCTTCAATCATAACGATTTTTTCCTTTGTACCTGCAACAGTAACGTGCATTATAGAATTCTTGCGTTCCTCTACTGTTGGGTTTATAAGGAATGTACCGTCCTCTTTAAGACCAAGCCATACTCCTGCAATAGGTCCGTTCCATGGAACGTCTGAAATCGAAAGTGCAACGGCAGTACCAACTAATGCACAAATACCGGGGTCATTATCCTGATCGTTTGAAAGCACTGTGTTAATAACCGATACATCGTTTCTTAAATCTGCTGGGAAAAGAGGTCTTATGGGACGGTCTATCATACGGCTTGTAAGAATAGCCGCCTCTGTCGGTTTACCCTCACGCTTTGTGTAACCGCCGGGTATTTTACCTACGGCATAAAGTTTTTCCTCAAAATCTACAGAAAGCGGGAAGAAATCCACACCCTCTCTTGGTGTACGTGACGCTGTCACGTTTGTCATTACTGCTGTCTCGCCGTAGCGAACAACGCAGTGGCCATTTGTAAGCTGAGCCATTTTACCTGTCTCAACAGTAAGCTTACGGCCCGCAAATGTTGTTTCAAAAACTCTGAAATTCTCAAACATATCTCTTTTTTCCTTTCTTGATATATAATTTTCGGGATATGTTTAGCAGATAAACAGAAAATTTCAGCATTATATTAAAATCCTCTGT
Organism: Clostridiales bacterium; assembly: GCA_029226065.1. Lineage (GTDB taxonomy): Bacteria > Bacillota > Clostridia > UBA1381 > UBA1381 > Ornithomonoglobus. The sequence goes on along the minus strand of JAQXXM010000017.1, from coordinate 18,448 downwards.
TTATATGCTAATTTCATATCCCAATTCTACCAAAACAGGCAAACAGGCTCACGCCCGTCTGCCTGATTGATGACATTATTATTTTCTTAGACCTAACTTTGCTACCAAGGCTCTGTATCTTTCGATATCCTGACCCTTAAGGTATGTCATAAGTCTACGTCTCTGACCTACCATCATAAGAAGACCTCTTCTTGAATGGTGATCCTTCTTGTGGATATTAAGATGTTCGTTGTTAAGGTGGTTGATTTTCTCTGTCAAAAGAGCAATCTGTACCTCTGGTGAACCTGTATCACCCTCGTGAGTAGCGAACTCTCTTATAATTTCCTGCTTACGTTCCTTTGTCATTAAAGTCACCTCCTATAATATAACTATCGCCCAAATCCGAGAAAGCGTTGGTGAGTCGCCAATCTAAGATGGGGTTCCTCGAAGATTTTCAAAATAAATATTTTTGATTATTTGCCGTTTCTGTTGAAACGCTTGTTGAACTTCTCAACTCTACCGCCTGTATCTACAAGCTTCTGCTTACCTGTATAGAACGGATGGCAAGCCGAACAAATTTCGACTGTGATATTCTCAACAGTTGAGCCTGTTTCAATCACATTACCGCAAGCACAAGTAATAGTTGTTTTCTTGTAGTCGGGATGGATATCCTGCTTCATAGCATTACCTCCTTGTTAATTTACTACGAGCAAACCTCGCACACCACTCAATAGTATATCACATAAAAACTCATATTGCAAGTATTTTTTTCAATTTTTTTATATTTATTTTAATATCTGTAACAATCCTTAAAAAATGTCAATATTTTGAAAATATGTCAATTATTTAAAATTGAATTTACATTATTTCCGTTTTATAATTATATAGAAGGGATGTGGTCTAAAATAAAACGTTCTACTTTTAATTTTATAATATCTGTTGTATTTTTAATAGAAGTATTTCTCTTAATATTCTGCGTAAGTACAACATTCAAAAAATCAGATATGAATAATAAAAATTATGATTATTTTAACAACGATACAATTCGGATTTTACATAACAGCGAATATTCGGGAGCCTCGAATAAAACAATGTATGAGCTTTTTAATAATTACAGCAACGAAAACCATATTCAAATCACGTGTGACTCCCTGTACGGCAATGATTTTTATTTGAAGCTCCAGGCGGATTTCTCCATCGGGCATGACCCTGATATCGTTATAACCGCACCGGGATATAACATTAATTATCTATATGACGCAGATAAATTAGCGTCGCTCCATAAAGATATTTTAAATGACACAAGCTGGAGCAATAATTTTGATGAAAGTATTTTGTATACAACAAAACGAAATAACAAAATTTACGGTATACCTATGGGAATGGAATATCTTGCTCTATACTCAAATAATGAGCTTTTATCGAAATGCGGTCTTGATGTCCCGCAAAGTTTTAATGAGCTGTTGTTTGCCTGTGATGTATTAAAACAGAACGGCATTACACCCATCGCTTTTGGCGCTCTTGATTCGGATATGCTGCTTTATCAAGCAATCACAGCATCGCTTGGCGGATATATGGAACTTACAAATGCAATATACAAATCCGAACTGACTCCGCCATACGCACTTGCATTTGAACGTATGCAGAGTTTGTATCAAGCAGGAGCGTACCCGACTGATTTTGAATCTATCGGACGTCTTGAATCTCAACAGATGTTCTTAGAAGCAAAGGCGGCATTCATAGTGGAAAGCAGTTCTTTTGCCAACACAATTGCCAACTTTTCAACAGAAAACTATTTCAGTGACGGCAAATTCAGCATCTCCGCATTTCCGACATCTGAAAATGTGCAAAAAGCGAGAAATGAATTCTACAAAAGCAATCTTATACCCGTTCCGTACGGTGTCGACAATATGACAATTCACGTAAGCAAAACTGCGTATGAAACAAAACATGACGAGATTATTCGTCTGATTAAATATCTTACATCAAAAGATTCGGCAAAACTTTTGACTAAGGAGCGAGGCGATATATCGTCTGTTAAATCCTTGTCTTCCAAAACATCAAGTGCGCCGACCTCAAATATTATTGTCGAACGAAATCTTTTCATCGGCAAGTGTACGGAAATAACCCCTATGCCCGACACGGCAATAGATAAGTATGTCTGGTATTCGTGCATAAGTTCTAATCTGGCAAACATTATAACGGGCCGTACAGATGCATCTGACGTCCTTTCTAATACTTCAGCGCTGCTCGATGCCGCACGGGGAGGTTAATATATGGTTTTTAGCAAATTAAGACCGCAATCAATTAAAGATAAAATACGCAGTATTTCAATATTGCAGATTATTCTGCCAATTATAATAATAGGCATTTTATCCTTTGTTATTTCTAATAATATTATACGTAACCAGGCGCTGCTCCGCACAAAGCAGACGTTTAATTACGTGTCAGAACAAGTAACAGCATATACTGATGCCATTTCGGGTAATGCCCAAAAAATACTATATGACAGAGATGTCTATGAGACTATCGCATTTGGTTTGCCCATTGACGATAAAACGAGCGAGTCCATCCACAACTTACTTCAACAAATGGTAACCTCAGATACTAATATTGAAGCAGTAAGCTTTACAATCAGAGACGAAAACTTCAGAACTGTGTCAAAAAAAATCAACATTCCATCAGCTCAATCAGTAGGTTACTCGGACATTCTTAAAAAGGCACGAAAAAATGAGAACTCCGTATATTGGTATACCGATATGGACGGTGAAAATTCGGGCAGTATCTATGTTGCAAAAATTTTATATAATCCATATACGTATGAGGAAATCGGAAATATTGTATTTCAGGCATCGGGTGTATCGCTTATGAATATGATAATCAAATACAATACCTCCTCTGACAGTAAGATTGATATTATATCCAATAATGACAGATACATATATAAGGCTGACCCTACCGTACGTGATGATGAGCTTTACGAGCTTTCCTTTAATGAGAATGAACTGATAAAGCACAACAACTCATATTTGATTTATCACACCATTCCATCGGTAAATTGGCGCATACTATGTACATTGAGTTCAAGGAGTTTATTTGAAACGTCTGTATGGCTTATGCTTTGTATATTCCTGCTGTGTCTTATTTCAGCCACAGCACTCGTACTGTTTACAAAATATATTAATAACAACATAAGCTCTCCATTGTCTGAGCTTGCAAAGCAAATTCAGACGTGGGACGAGGACAAGGTGTTCAGAAGTCCTTACAAGCATCGCAAAGATGAAATAGGCGTTCTATACAATAGTTTTTCGCTTATGACACGACGAATTGGACTGCTTATTAAGCAGAATTACCGAAATAAGCTTCTTCAAAAAGATATAGAACTCAAGATGCTTCAATCACAGATTACTCCGCATTTTATGTTTAATGCCTTGTCTGCGATTAACAATATGGCCATATTAAATAATATGGACGACATAAGCAAAATGGTAACTGCGCTGTCAGACACGCTTAACAACCGTATAAGCCGAAACGGAAGGTATGTCACACTAAATGATGAGCTCTCAGCATCTGACAGCTATATATACATTCAGCAAGTGCGGTTTAGCAACAGGCTTGAGATTGAAAAAAACATTTCTGAAAATGCACGGAATATTCCTATCCCTAATCTTACAATTCAACCCATAGTGGAGAACGCCGTTAAGTATGGGTTAGAAGCGACAGACAGGAAATGTATTATCAAAATCAACGCCTATATTGACGATGACGACTTGATTGTTACAGTGTCAGATAATGGTACGGGCATTGAAAAAGACAGGCTTGAGAGAATAAACACAGCCTTGAAAACCGATGCTTTGTCCATCGACGGAAGTATCGGACTTGTAAACGTAAACAAGCGTCTTATGCTTCTTTACGGCAGCGATTACGGCATCACAATAGACAGCGAGCCTAACAAATTTACAACAGTTACTCTGAAATATAAAATCCAGGATGTAAAACAGTATTAATATACCAACAAGAAATATAATGGAGGTCAGTAAACAATTATGTATAGTGTTTTAATAATTGATGATGAATCACTTTCAAGACAGACAATAAAAAAATTAATCACTCAAAATATTCCAAAATGCTCTACTATATACGAAGCAGATAATGCAGCAAACAGTGTGGAGATTATCGAAAAGTTCAGCCCTGATATTATTATATCCGACATCTGGCTTGGAAAAACAAGCGGCCTTGATATATTAGAGGCGATAACTCCCGCATCACAGATTATAGTTATAACCGGTTACCGTGATTTTGAGTATGCACAGCGGTCTATTAACCTGCACGTTTCATCATTTCTATTAAAACCGCTTAAACCCGACGAGTTGCTTGATGCAGTCAATGGTGCAATAGACAACATTGATGATGAGCGTTCACGCAGTAATGAGTTCGACCGTCTAAACAAGATGGTAAGCGATAATTTGCCGTATATTCGTCAAAAAGTCCTTTTAGATATGATTTATGGTCTTACTGACAGCAGTTCAAACCCAGACGTATATGAACTTGATATTAAAAACTTCTACTTTGCACTATGTGAACTTAAGCACAGTAAAATGACTGACAAATCATTGCGGGTTCTGCAAATGGACACTATGAGAATATTCGATAATACTACAGATTTCAACTTTGAGTATGTATTGCTTGATCGTGAAAAGCTTGTGATAATAATAAAAGACATCACTGATAGTGATTCGGATGATATTGTAATCTCTGCGTGTACCGAGCTTTCAACTGTTTTGCACAAAAAATACCCCGAACTTGGTATTTCTATCGGCATAAGCTCAAAGGGTATTGATGAAAGCAATATAAGTGAGAAATATGATGAATGTAAACGTGCATTGTTCTACACTAAAGATTTTGCTGTAAGCAACATCGTGTTGTTCAGTGACATAAACTTCGACGATCGTTCATATTTATTCCATCAAGAAATGTTCCGTCTTAAGAACTCTTTAATGATGGCGGTAGATGACAATGATCTTGTGGCTATACAGCATTATATTAAAAAAATACAGAAAAAAGCACTCAATTGCAAGGAAAGCGATTTGGATTTTATCCACATGTTTTATAAACAAATTTTCTTTTATCTGTTTAATTTACGTATTGATACGTCGCCCAACCTTGAGAAATGCGATGACAACAGCATAACGAACATTGAAAAAATGATTTCAGAGTGCGATGATGTTCAGTCTCTTAACGAGGTACTTGATATGGCGATTGATAATATATTCAGTCATCATGATGATATATCTGTAAGCAACAGCTCAAAGCATGTTTTGAGCGTTATTGAGTATGTTTCCGAAAACTACGCTTCACCTATTAATCTGCCCGACATTGCAGGATATACCAATCTTAGCGTTGAATATATATGCCGATTATTCAAAAAGGAAACAGGCAAAAATATAGTTGATTATATAAACGAAGTGCGAATTAATAAAGCAAAAGCTTTCCTTGATTCAAAATCATATAAGATTTATGAGGTTGCCGATATGGTAGGAATACAGAACACGCAGTATTTCTCAACTATGTTTAAGAAGTACACAGGTATGACTGCAAGCGAATATGCAAAAAGGCAATAACAGTCACTCTCCGAAATAAATGCAAGGTGTCAGCTTATGCTCTTCAATAAAGTCGAGCATTACAGTGAAAATGATGCGTTATATATACTTTAAATCAAAACACCGCCCACGCAATCCCGTCAGGCGGTGTTGTTAAATTACTCTTAAATATTGTTTATATTCTGATATTTCAAAAATTAAGTATAAACTCAATAATAAATGCAGAACTCCAGCTGAAATGATCGCAGTACAATCCCTCACCCGTTAAAGAATTGTAGTTTTCAAAAATACCGCGTTTGTCACGGTCGCACCATGACAGAATTGTATCTTTTATCCTGTCTGCCGTTTCAAATCCATAGTTTTTAAGTCCCTTTGCGGCAAAATATGCAATATTAAGCCATGTCGGACCACGCCAATAATCTGTTGAGTAGCACGGGTTATCATACGCAACAGATGGCATTCCGCTGAAAAATTTGTTTTTATCAGATGCAATTCGGTTCATATACTCTGCTCTTTCTTTTGAGGCAGTTTTAATAAACAGAGGCATAAAGCACGCAGGCGTTAAAACCCCCGTATTTTTCCCCGTAATCTTATTTGCATCCGAGTAATATTTATTATCATCATCCCATAGTCTTTCCTCTATCAGTTCAGATAGCTCCTTTTCGCTAAGAGCCCACTTTTGCGCATCCTCCTTTAAGCCAAGCTCTTGTGCAAAATATGTCATTGAACGATAGAACATAACCATATAACAGTTAAGATCCACAGCCCATTGCATTTGTGCAGGTTCATCCCATCTTGGCGAGTTGTCCCATCCTGTTTCATAACGCACGTGTGTCTCATATTCCTTATGATCCTTATATTCTGCATCGTAAAAGAACATACCGTCATAACATCTGTTATTTCTCCAGAACTCCTCATTTTTTACAAATATCGGATAAACAGTATTTAAAAATTCAGAACTGCCGCTTCTGCGATACAAAATTTCCGCTGCCCATACAAGAACAGGTGGTTTTGAAAATTCATTTACAATTTTTCCATTTGAATAAATAACGTCAGGGAACATTCCATTGCTCTCCTGAAAATGTATAAAGCCGAGAATACAGTCCATTGCAAGCTGTATATCCCACCTTGATGCCGCCATAGCATGGAATGCAGAATCCCAATTCCATATACCATCAAAGTGTTCTTTAGCAGGTAAAATGCAACGGTGCGGACTCCAAGGATAATTCTCTCCCTCTGCTATGTTACCCATTAATGTCTTGATAGCCCTGCTTAATAAGTCATATTCTGTATCAGTTACATTCTGCTTCTGTTCGTTCAGCCATTTATTTGCTTTTTCCATAATTACCTCCACTTTTAGCTTTATCATTTTATATAATGGATTTTCCTCTCTTATCCGTAAAAGAGGCTGTTGCATTTAGCGCAGACCGTTCAAAGGCTTAAAATGGTATCAAATCAATGCCTGTTAAATTTTATATAAGAAATTAACGTTGAAATCCGCATTGTTTTGCGGATTTCTTGCATTGAAGGCCTTTGAACTATCCGCAAAACTCACCCTCGGAGTACCAACGTACACCGTCGGGCAAGGCAAAATGCGTATAAATCCGCATTTCACTTCGTTTTGCGAATTCTGCATCTAAATTCATTCAGCCCCACAAGGAGCTGCCGCTAACGCAACAGCCCCTGATACATCTTAATTTGTATTATTCACCAAAATACTTTATACCCATTAGTAAATCGTCAATTGCCTTAATTTGTGTTCTCATAAGGTTCGGTGAATACAAGCCTCTCTTTTCGGCAATACCGCCGTTTTCCATTGCCTTTTCTATGCACTCGTTTGCCTTATACATATCGTCAAGGCTTTCTCTTACATTAAATCTGCCCGGGCTTGTCGGAGCCGGAGGCCAACGGCTGTCTGATACCCATGCTGATGCCAAAGCAAGCATTGCGTTGTTAAGGTCAGTATCTAATGTGTCAAGTGTCTCACCAAGCTTTTCTGCAACTGCCTTGATACCGTTTAAGATATTCATACATACAGGGTCCATTATTCTTGAATACTCTGTATTAGCCCATGCTTTTGCTGTACCGCCATGCCATGCAACGCCGTTTTCGATATTGTCAACATAGTTGTTTTCTAAGACATTACCCTCAGCTAAAACCTCGCTCGGTGTTGCATACTCGTAGCCTGCCTCTTTTGCCGCATCAAGTATTTCCTTAAAGCGAGTTACACTCTCAGGCTCCTCCTCAAAGAAGCGTGCCTCATTAAACTGCTTTACATAGAAATATGCTGATGAGCCGATATACTCTGCATCTTCTGCATACGGCATAATGAATGAGCCTGTTTCTTCTATTCTCTCCTGCCAGTTCTTAAGCATCGTCTTTATCTCGCCCATATTGATAGGCTCTGCTCTTAAGCCTTCCGTTGCACCCATAAGATACCATAAAAGCAGGTTTGCCATACAGTCTGAACGGAATATCATCTTAAGGCCGTTAGGTGCTACTGACGGATTTGTGATATACTTTAAGAAATCGGGCTTATCCTTTATGTATTCCTCAATCTTAAATAAGTGATTTTTGTTTGAATGACCTGCAACGTCAAACTGCAATCCTGTTGCCTGTCTTATCTCATCAAATGAAAGCATAAGTGAATCTGCGTCCATAACAAGTGCTTCCATACCTGCCTCTTTGTATACATCAGGTATATAGCTTGCCCAACCACATTCGGGATTCCAACCGATTACGGGTCTTTTTCCTATGTACTTTTCCCATATATCAAGCGAGTGCTTTAATGAGTGTACACACACCTCTTTCGGTATATTTGCAAGCATAAAGTGGATATAAGGACTTGATACAGGCTCAATCTTACCTTCAGCCACTAATCTTTTCAGCTTTGCCAATACTTCAGGCGCTTGATTTGCCATTTCCTCGATTGTGATACCGCTTGCCTCAAAAGCAATCTTATAATCACCGCCGTCGATTAAGTCGAACAGCTTTTCATAGCAGTTCTTCATTACCCAGTAACGTCTTTCGGGTGCCAGCTGCGAATACTGAATGTTTGCGTGTGGCATAAATATTATTTTTTTGTTCATATTGATGTTCTCCTTTTATGTTTAATGATATACATATTTCATACTATGGCTTTGGCACCCATTACATTTCCTTAGTGAAAACAGGTACAACGCCGAGCGGTGCAGATATTTCCACAGTGTTACCGCCTTGGTACACAGCGCCGTTACTGTCCTGCCAGTCGCCTGTCGGAAGTTTTACTGTGCGTGATGAAACGCCCTTTTCCATAATGGGGGCTACAAGTATGGCATCGCCTAACATAAACTGATCTGTCACAGTCTCAAAGCCTTGATTTGGGAATTCATATTCCATACAACGCACTACAGGCTCACCGGTTTTTGATGCATTCTTTGCAAGTGCCATTATAGTATCGCCAAGCTTACTATGCGTATCTGCAAGATTTCTTACTATATCGCACTCATCAGCGCTAAGTACACGCCATGGTGCAATAGAAAACTGCATCATTGAACAGTACGTGTTTGCCTCAGCCCAGCGTATATACAATTCTGTATCGTACTTTCCTGTTGCTGATGACAAAGCACCGCCGCCTACCATATCGGGGCAGGAATACAAACAGCCGATAAGTCCCTGGACTATAGTGTTCGGAATTATATCCTTTATACCTTTATCGCCCCATGTATGCTCTTTATCCTGCATACGGCATAGAATTGACTGACCACGTAAATTCCATGCGGTACGGTATTCGTGGTACGGGAATATGTTACCCAGATTGTTATATACGCTTGTCATTTCGTTGTCAGTCAGGTTCTCATACGTTGTATCATCATCTCTGTAGAAATAATAATCGCCTGCATCAAACTTAAATCCGTCAGCGTTGTACTTATCAAGACAAGTTTGGAGTTTATCAACAAACCACTTGTTTGCATCAGGGTTTGTCAGGTCAAGAACACAGCTGTAGCCGTTCCACCATTCTCTTACCGCCATTTCACCCTGTGCATTTTTTGTAAGGTAGCCAAGCTCTTTTAGCTCACGGTATGCGTTGCTGTCAGGCGAAATAATTGGTGTTACCCACAGCATTACCTTAAAGCCCATTTCGTGAAGCTTGTCTATCATACCTTTCGGGTTATTAAATCTGCCGGGATAGAAATCATACACACCGTAGTCCTCGCTCCAGCCCTCGTCTATCATAAATATACCGGGCTCAAAGCCGTTGTCTATAATAGATTGAGCATATTCCAATATACCGTCCTCGGTCTGATTATAGCCTAAAGCCATCCATGTATTAAACTGCGGTACTTTGAAAAATAACTCGTCGGGTATATTCTCATTAAGGCTGAAGAAACGCTCAACGACCGCCCTATGCGCACCCTTGAGAGTGGAAAATCCACTCTCAAGGTACACATCCTCATCAGTATCGATATTTATCTTTCCGTCAGAAAATTCTATAACGTGTTTTTTGGGGCTGTAGATATACCTACCCTTATCGGACACAAACAGGAATGCACCCTGGTCTATAGGCGTCATAGCGATTTTAATGTCGCTATCCTCGCCTAACGGCATTTTTGAGCCTAAGTCTGTCAGTCCGCCCCACCAATGCTCGTCTTTTAAAATGTCTATTACCATACTGATCTCCTTAGAATTATTGTACTATCTCGTAGTTTACACATTCATCTGAAAGTGACAGCGGAATTGTCAGCCAACCATCACTATATGTTGCGGCAATCTCCTTCTTATGCTCACCTGATGATGTCAAAGCGTATACCTTCTTTGCACTGTTCGTCTTAATCTTTACAGTACCTGTGATCTGCTCCATAAGCACCGGTGCCTTTCCGCCCCTGATAACGTATGGACTGCCGCTTCTTTGCATTACCCTATCCGTATTTGCAGCTTTACCAGCAACGGTCAGGAGCAAACGGTTACTTGACGGTATATCGTTGTCTGTAACAGAGTTTACGTAAACCGTTGCAAACTCATTGTCAAATGTGAACTTAACCGCATCGCCTATTGTTGTTTCATTCTTAAAGAATCCGGCAGCTGCCTTTGACTTTGATGTGTTTACGGTAAATGTATCATCATTTGAATTAAACGTAAGCTCGTTCGTATCCGACGTATAGATACCGCTTGCCAAAGCCGCCGCTTGTTTATCGGAAATATTATTATTTGCAGGTGCAACTCTTACAGACGCTCCAGTCTTTGCAAGCAGACCGCGAGTCGGATTAGTGGTAATAATATCATAGCCTGCATACTGTTGTCCTGCCGGTTTCCATGCTTGTGTAGCCGAATCGTAGTACTCATGATGATGCTTTGAATACTCATAAGACTTTGAACCCGAATAGTCAATAAAGCAGTTTTCGGTCGCCTCGCTTACGTTACGCCATGTGAGTGCTGCCGCCTGCAAGGTGCTTAACATTATTGGGTTTTCAACCACAGCAAATGCATTGTTGATATACGTGTTTTTATAATTCGCCATCGGAGTTTCCATGAACATAAACAGGAACGGATTCCAGTTCTGATATTTTGAGTACGCCGCCATCATAAGCGGTCCTTCTGCCATATACGGATTGCCGGCACACTCATTCCATTCGGTAATCGTATACGGTTTATTATACGGTTTTCTGTTCATAATGTAACCGATTAATCCAAGCTGGGGTGATTTTAGCATACTCTGCATTTCCCAATCGTTAAACTTCATTCCCGTTTCAACACCAAATCCGCCCTGCGGGTGTCCCCAATATGTATGGGTATCGATAAACTTCGTATCGAGGTTTGCGTCCATGAGCGCTAAATCGTTTGAATGCCATACGGTTGAGCCTGTCATTGGAATATTAATGTCGTTATCATCAAACATCGCCTGCATTTTCGCAAAGTAATCAGCCTGCATCTCGTTGAAAAATCTTACCGTATTTTGTTGTCTTGCCGTATATATCCACGGGGTGTAGCCCCAGCCTCCGTCTGCATGCTGAATACCGCCACGCTGATCGTACGAACCGATTGTTATGAGAGCGCCGTTTGCTTCAGCCTGAGAAAGTCCGATTCTTGTAACCTGAGTTTTGTAGTCGGGAAATGTCTTTCTGTACCACGCGTCAAATTTTTCATTCATCTTTGCGTAGTAATATTGGAATTCTTCGCTTTCAAATCCGAGAGCCTCTTCAAATGAATTCATGTATATATATGCTTCATTGACACACTGAACACCCATTATTGAGTTCATATCACATAACCGCGTACCGTTATATTTGTATGTCAGAAGCTGCTTAGCAAAGTCGATCTGTATATTTTGGTAATCATCCTCAAACCAGAACACATGGCCGCCTGGCATTATTTTTTCTATCGAGCCATCTTGGACATCAGCTTCAGATATACCTCTGCCTAAGTCAATATAGATATATATACCTTTTTCGTTCAACTTGTTAATAAGATAACAGAATTTGTTCATTGCATCATCGTTTAAGGTCTGTCCGTCATCGTTTAGTATCTTTGTTCTCGAATCTGTCAATCCGTGGATACGCACAAGGTTGAAACCGTATGATGCAACCATATCCGCCATCTTATCCGCCTGTTCATTTGTTGGAACTGCTGCCGATAATATGAAATTACAGCCCCAGAACTTTATAGGTTTGCCGTCTACCATGAAATACTCTCCAGATGTTGAAACTGGACTAAGCGATCCTGCCTTTACGGGATTTTTCTCTGCAACATTTAAAATGTTGTCACCAGCCGTGATTTTATTTATGTCAGGCGCAGTATAAGCATACCAATCTGTAGTGTCGAAGTTATAATCATTCTCGACAGGGTCTATAGAAGCTCTTACTTTATCGTCTGTTCCCTCTGTCAAAGAATAATAGATGTCAAATCCGTCAACTGTCGTTACTTTCAAGTAACCCTCGCCTGCGGCGGGAAGTTCTGTTGCTGTCGCACCATCAGCTGATACAAAAGTTGCCGATGCTATTGCATCACCATTAAGCAAGCTGATATAGCTCTCTGTATTCTGACCATACTGCTCTATTGTAAAGCTCTTATAGTTAGTTATATAATCGTATATTGTATCACTCGACTTAACGCTATACTCTGTTATTTCGGGCAAAAATCCGCTGCATAACTGTACTTTCAGATTGTCAAAATAAATTCCGTCAGCTGTTACAGTTCCGCTTGATGAAAGGTTATATGCAACCTTTAGGGATTCTATAACACGTCCGTCTTTTATTGAAGTTTCACCTAAATAAATCGGGAAATTTTCAGCGCACTTTACGCCGTTTATGTATATTGTAGATGTATTAAAGCTGCCCCTTAAATTTGTATTGAGGACAATATCGAACCTGTACCACTGATTAGGTGTTATCTTAACACCGGTGACAGGTACCTGTCCTATTCTGACATCTCCGTCTGTGGATATTGTAATGAATTCACGGCTTAAGCCATTTTTGGGCTTTACGTATATCGACTTCGGATATGCGTTTGATTTAGAAGCATAATCAAAGGATAACCATAGTGATTCGCCCTCTTTATACTCCGTATTTATATCTGCACGAATTGCAGTTTCAAGCTGACGCGCATCAGTAGTTGAAACAGAGCCTTCGCCGTTAGATGCATAGAAAAAGCTTTCTGATTTACCTAACGCACCGTTCATTGTTCCGCTTTGTGCGTTTGGAACGGCACTGCCCTGTTCAGCTGCTATGTCAGCATTATTTTCACAATTTATATTTAATTTCTCTGTAGGATTATACGGCACAAACGTGTACTGCACCGTCAAAGGTGAGAACGTATCTTTTGTCCATAAAAACAACGTAGGATCTTTTCCTCCATCACCAAGTTCTGCTGAAATATCACCATTTGAATCAGGATAGAAAAGCTTATAATCTGCATCTGCATCCTTACCGTATGATGCTGCAACCATAGGAAGTGTTTTTGCAAACGGAGCAAGGAATTTTGCAGTGTCACCGCTACGGTATGAACCGCCGTATGATTTACCGTTAACTAAAAGCTCCGGTTCTGCCTCCTCATCTAAAATGGTAACCGCAATATCGTCAAGATATGCAGTACCGCCATCGCGAAACGTTGTTATTTCTATATTAAGTCCATTAATCTTCTGAATACGCTGAACGCCGTCCGTATTTATGTCGCTGTCTAATTTACCGTAGGCATATAAGCTGCCATCATAATACAATTTAACGGTCTGAACACCGTCTTGTGATTCGTCTTGTGTATCAATCACAATGTCATATCTGTGCCATTTATTCGGTATTGATTGAGCGCCTATGATACCTGCGCCTGTGTCTGCAAAGTACACATAGCCGTCATACTTTGCTATTATGTGATTAATAACTCGATTCCAATTGGAATTGATGGTTGCCGGCTGAATAGGCTCGTATTTATGTTGAGTTGCAACTGTTCCCGACGAGGTGGTATATGTCGGAACAATTCGTAAGCTGGATATGGAGTCTTCATCTGTATACAGTACGGAATAATGAATTTTCTGACCAAGCTCTACGCTCTTTTCAAGATCCATAGTTAGATTACATTGCTCTCGTTTTTCATTTTTGTCAAATTTGAATACAAGTGAAGCATCATCTGCGTTTTTCCCAAACTTTCCGTAAACATAGTTGATTTCGCCTTGTGTTGTTTGAAAGTTATCTGATACAGTCAGGCCATCGACTTGATATCTTCCGTTCTCAGTACGATTAATAGTGCCTCCTTCAAAAGAGGCAACTCTCGAATCCGTTGCGTTTATTTTTGCGAATGCGTTTACAGAGGTAACCAAAAGTAAAAACGAAATCGCGGTAATAATCTTTTTCATTTCCTATGCCCTCCTTCATTTAAAATAATAGAGAGCCGAAAAAAGTACTTTTTGTGCCGTTTTCGGCTCTCATAGGCGTTATTTATGAAACAATTATAGCATATAATGCTTGGGCTGCAATCTTTCTTGTAGCCTTGTCACCGGAAAAGCGCTTGTCAATTCCGAGTCTTTCAAGCATTGCATTAATCTCATTAACCGTAATATCTTCGTCAGGTCCGAACGTACCGTCGCCCTTACCGAATACTATACCGGCTTTTGCGGCTGCCATTATTTCTTTATAGTAATACATATCCTCCGTTACGTCTGTAAACGGTTCTACAACATTAAAGCCAAGCTTATCAGAAGCTATCATAAATGCTTGAGTGAAGTCGCCTCTTGATATTGTACCGTCAGGAGTAAATGTATCTGTACCTGTTGCACGCATTGTATCTGTTAAGAATACACGCTCGATTTCCTCACGGTCCTCTTCTGCAACGTCCTTAAATAGCGGAGTATCCTGATACGGATTAAAGGAAACCTTCTCGTTTTTCTTATTAGTTCCGCCCGTCTTAACAATTTCAAAGTTTGCGGCGCGCTCTGAGCCATCAAGCTCGAAAGTGCTTACACCGTCGCCCTTAACAACAGGAACTTCCACAGTTCTCTTACCTTCTGTTGAAAGTGCGTAAACCTTAACATCAGCATCGGTTTTAAGTGTGAATTTACCCTTTACAGGCTCCATCACAACGTGGTTGATACCTTTATTGATGATTTTTGTTCCATCGTCTGTAAGAACAGTACCTTCTCGTCTTGCTCTTGCAGAAACAGTCAAGAGCAGTTGATCCTGCTCGTATATGTCCTTTTCTGACAAAGACGAAAGGGCAATTGTGCAGTATCTTGTAGCCGGCTCCATAATAATGTCGTCAAGCTCAATTACTTCGCCAACCATAAAGCCGCAAGCTGCTTGTGATCTGCCGGTATTTAACTTGAAAATACCCTTTTGTTTATCCATATACAGCTCATCTGTCAATGAAACATAGGGCTTGTTGTTTATTTCTGCATCACGTGTTGCAGCAAGAACGAGGTTTTCATAACCCGACTGAGTGTTATCAACATCTCTGTCGGCAATGCCTGCTTTACCGACAAGATATGAGTTGTTTTTCATAATATATCTTTGTCTTTGCGCCGAATAGAAATTCTCGCCGTTTTTCGGCTCATAGTAGGCGTATTTCGACTCGGTAACCGCCTTGAGAGCAATACATGACGGGAAGAAAATCTCGGCGGATGCCGGAGTAACCAAACCGGCGAACGCCTTATCCATAGCGAATTCTTTTTGCGCCCACCTAAAATCGGGATCGTAAATTGTCGTCGGCATTTCGGAGAACCACATAGGATACATATTCTGCATACCCGAATATGCAGCGACAAGCAAAGTAATCTCACTTGTGTACTGGTTCAGCTCTCCTACGTCCCATTCAGAAATAGTGTAGGGATAGCCTTTAAGGCGTGTTCCGGCAAATGACTTCAAAACACCGGAATTGGGTTCGGTCAGCATTGACATAGGTCTGCCGGGTATGGTCTGATCTACATGGTAGCCCGAAGTATTACCGCCCGGGTGATAGAAGTACATATGCCAGTCCATTATGTCCGCCACTTCGTTGCTCTTTATAAACGCCTGCGGAAATGAACCCCAGATTGTGCCTGTATTTAAAAGCTGTTTGCCGCCTATACTGCGGTAATGCTCAGTCAGTTCATTTGTAAAGTCTTCCATTACCTTTCCGAGGAATTCCATGTTGTCCTGTCCTCTGCGTGAGGAACCGTTTCTCTCGCCCATACCGTGAACCTTTACAGTACCCTTGAACTGGTCTTCATCGTCAGCGAGTCCTTTGCCGTCATCAAGCCATGCGTTATGAAGCTCTTCACGTGTTGGATATTTCTCGCACAGCCACTTATTATACTTCTCCTGCAACATATTTCTGTGGTATTCGCCTTCCAGTTTGCTCTCATATACTGTAGTTTCATTTACAAAGCTTCCGACAACTATAGTCGGTTCCTGAGTAAGAGGAACACCGGTGTACGGATTTACAGGTGTCATAATCTGCTGAATTGTTTTCTTCATACTTTCTATATTCTTATCGTCGAAGAAGCCCGCGTGACCTGTTCCATCTAAACGTATATCGTCATCAGCCATAGGCTGTCTGCCTACGTGTAAATCGAGCCAGATATATATTCCACGTTCTTTGAGCTTAGCCACATAATAGTGGAATCTGTCAAGGACTTGAGGATCAAGATAGTCTGTGTCGGATATAGTACGCATATCGCCGAGTAAACCGGGGGTAGAATTGTAAGCGTGTAACGTCATGTGCATACGGACAAGATTAACTCCGTTTTGCGCTAATGCCATGGCGGTATATTCGGCATCCTCGTATGAAGGGAAATTTTGGGTAGATCCCGAATTCAAGCCGAACATTCTCTCAACCGTTCCATCCTCGAAAACTAAGTGGTCATCTACTGCAGTGGCAAAACCATGTTTACCAGCAGGAGCATCTAATAAGAAAGAGCCATCAAGAGGTGTACCCTCTTTCTCCTCGTAGTTTCTCGGATACTTATACTCCCACCAGTCCGAAGTGTCGGGATTATTTGTATCGTCGATTTCTATTTTAGGTAGAACCGGCGTTTTATCTGTCAATGTAACACCAACAATATGAATATATGAGCCGTCACCGTTTGAAACTAACCTGAGCTTAGCAATCTCTTTTTCCGGATATGGGTTTTCCAGTGCAAATAGTCCTAAGCTTATAAGACCTGCATTTGTACCGGTGCCTTCCCAAGCTGTACGAAGGTTGTCGGCTTGGGTAATGCCCCACCAGTCTGCTATATCTCGCTTTAAGACAAGCTCGTGAGCATACTCTGTTCCGTCTGCATATACAAATATGTACTTACCGTTGCTGGTGCTTGCCCATGAAGCGGCATGCAAGAAATACGCACCGCCTGCTTTTTGGTTGACATCAAGCTCAACGGAAAGGGGGAGTCTTTTGTCATTCTGACCACTCAATACAACACATGACTTATCATCGTTTTTTGCAGGGTTAATAATATCAAAATCAACACCGCAGAAATTCTGATTACCATATAAAGTAAAGCTGCGCAAGTCGTTATTCGGGCCGCCGTCACCCCAACCGCCAACGCCATCGCCTTCAACATCATCAGCAAAGCCACGGTTAGCAACCTGTCTTAAATCAAGGGGTGTGAAATTCTGCTCTATAGTATTATACAAGCTTTTCTCAATTTTGATGACTGCAGCACCTACCGAAGTAGATGCTGCGCCAAAAGCTGTAGCAAAAGCAAGGACACAGGCGATTAATTTATTTGTAAATTTCTTTTTCATTTAAGTAACCTGTCCTTTCCTTGTTTAGCGGCCGCCGAAAACGCTACCGTCATCAAAAATATAAATACTGCCTACACTCAATACGCTGTTCTTTGATCCGATTGAGAACATAACTGTGTCGCCTATACGCACGTTTCTAAGCGCCTGACTGTGCTGATACCATTGCTGGTTGCCAAGGTCGGTAGGTGCATCGCGGTATATACGCGGACTCGAATCAATAATTTCGTTTACTCTTAGCCCATCTGTAACCGGGAATACCATTGTCGGTTTGCCATGAACCTCAAACTGAATGAAGTTGTCACCCTTTAAGATAACCTTGCCTATAGTCAAGCGTTCTTGAGGTGCAGCGTTGTCATACGGTCTTCCGTACGCGTTATCCAAAGCCTCTTCCCAGCCCGAAATCGGTCCGGATAGGTCTATAACCCTGTTGTGATCGTAAGTTTGCGGGGCATATACGAATCCGTTCTTTGTAAACGGTCTAAGGCGTGCCTGTACGAAAGCACCTTCTTTGATACCCATTTCATTAACAGTTTTTGCATCCATCGTATATGTTGTTCCGCCCATAACTACCTTGTAATCACCGTCTTGAGTTTGATCAACGCTTGTTACAAAGCCGCCGACATTCCAGCCGGGTGCAATCAGATGCACATCGCCTGTAACAACACCGTATTTGGGGATTGGATT
>JAQXXM010000016.1 GCA_029226065.1 Clostridiales bacterium | reverse complement strand
ATTGTTGCGATGACTGCCTATGGCGTTGCCTATCTCCTTTTGCCTGTAAACTCCGTAGAGCTTGAAAAGTACACACACAGCGTCAGCTTTCAGGCAGATAATGCGTATATTGTCCGTGACGAAACGGTGTATACGTCACAAGCCGAGGGAATTGCATACAATATTTCAACAGACGGGGACCGTGTTGCGCAGGATTCGGAAATAAGCACTGTATATGCGGGGCAGGTTGATGAAAGCATACTAAAGCAACTGCATACAATAGATTTGAAAATAAACAGACTAAAGGCAAAAGGTCACGACAGCAAGCTGTATAATACCGATACAGAAGCGTCGGAGAGTGAAATTGCTTCGGTAATGGCGGAAATATTTGACGCTTCCTCAACAAATGATGTGCAAAAGGCAAAGGAAATCAAGAACGAGATAAACGATATCCGAAAAAAGACCAGTGTATCATACGAAGAACAGCTTGATAATTTATATGCAGAACGTAAGGAAGTTGAAAAACAAATATCTGCACGAAGTCACGATATTGTATCGGACTGTTCGGGAATATTCTCGTCGTATATTGACGGACTTGAAGACAAACTTTCACCGGAGACCGCAGAATTATTCACACCTAAGGATATAAAAGATTTGAAAGCTGATGAGGGTGAATATATAAACGGAAAAAACGTAGCGTATAATACACCTGTGTGCAAAGTGATGAATAACCATGTATGGTATATATGCTCAGTTGCGGACAAAGATCGCATAAAGCAACTAAAAGAAAACCCTGATGTGACCGTCAGGTTTACAAATCTTACAGAAACAGATGTAAAAGGCGAGGTTTGTCATATAAGCGAGCCGGACAAAGACGGAAACAGCGTGTTTATGATAAAAGTCGGCACATATATTGAGAGTGCATTTTCGTACAGAACCGTAAATGCCGAAATCATTTTCCGTGAATATTCGGGATATAAAGTGCCTACCGATTCAATACGCACAGGCGAGGGCATAAGCGACTATTACGTTTATGCACGAAAGGGCTCGGAGGCATATAAATGCGATGTTGAGGTTTTGTATTCCGACCCATCAGAGGGATATTCCATAATAGCATCGACAAAGGATGCGGATAACAAACTTGGATCTATGGACAGATTGGTAGTGGGTGAAAGGTAAATGAGCATTGAAACAAGGCTTACAGAGGTAAAAAATAAAATTTCAGAAACAGCAAAGGCTTGCGGCAGAAACCCCGATGACATCAAGCTTATCGCAGTTACCAAGACGTACCCCACCTCTGCAATGAACGAGGCGATACGTTTGGGCGTTACAGATGTTGGCGAGAATAAACCACAGGAGGTTCGTGACAAGTTTGATGATGTATTGCCTGTGAAGTGGCATCTTATAGGACATCTGCAAACTAATAAAGTAAAATACGTTATTGACCGCTGTTGTATGATACACAGCGTTGATTCAATAAAGCTGATGCAGGAGATAGAACGTCTTGCAAAGGCACATAATCGTCATATAGACATTCTTATCCAGGTGAATATTTCAGGTGAGGACACAAAATCGGGAATATCGCCTGATGAACTTGATGAGCTTCTTAGCTACGCAGGGCAGCTTGAGTTTACACACGTAAAAGGGCTTATGACCATTGCGCCCAAAGGCGACAGTGAAGAAGTGTCGGTACATTTTAAGAATATGAAAGAACTATTTGACAAAACATCGGAAAAAGACTATAAAAACGTCTCGATGGAGGAACTGTCGATGGGTATGAGTGGTGATTTTCAAACCGCAATAAAGTACGGTGCAACTATGGTTCGCATAGGCAGTCTGATATTCGGGCCGAGAAATTATAATTAACGGAGAGAGGAAGTGTATTTATGTCATTTTTAGACACTGCAAAGCGTGCGTTTGTTGGAAGGGCAGACGATTACGAGGATTACGATGAGCGTTACGACAATGATTACGATGACGAGTATGAGGAGGAGCCGAGAAAATCGCTGTTCTCGTTCTTAAAGCGTGATAATAATGATGAGGACTATGAGGAAAGCTACGAAAGAGAGCCGTATAAGTCACAGAGCTATTCATCACGAACAACAAAAGAGCGATTTACAAACACAGCAAAACAGACACCGACATTTACACGTTCAACAATGGCGGGTGTGGAGGTTATTGTTCATTATCCTACATCACTTGATGATGCAACAAGAATTATCCGTGAGGTAAAAGGAAATAAAATTACAATGTTTGACATCTCCTCTATTCCGACAGACGAGGAGGCACGCCGTGTTGTAGACTACATAGGCGGAGCGGCATTCGGTATGGAATGTCCGTTTGAGCGTCTTTGCCCAAGTATATTCTGTATTGCACCTACAGGTGTTAAGTTTGACATTAAGAAGAGATATTAATGGAAGCTGACGAAAAACTGCTCTTATCAAAAACGGAGGATTTGTTCAGGCTGTGTGACAAGTACGCATCACCTCGATTTTCGGATTTCCTTGACGGTGCCGAGCTTGCGCTTATTTGTGATAAGGTAATTATTCCTTATGATTACAATGTTATGTTCTATGGCGGTTTTAGTGAGGCGGAAAAGAAAATTATGGGTGTTTTCCCGCAATGGGAGGAGCCTGAGGAGAGTGAGTTTCCCATAACGTGCCTTAAAATAACGGGCGGATATACGAGAAAGCTCACACATCGTGACTATTTAGGTACGATTATGTCTTTGGGAATAACTCCGCAAAAGCTTGGCGATATTGTCGTATACGATGATTTCGCTTATGCATTGCTTCACAGCGATATGGCGGAATATATTGCGGATAACCTTCATAAAATAGGTAATCAGGGCGTAAAAACAGAGATAATTACAGATTTATCCGTTATCAGAATAGAACGAAAGTATAAAACTATAAATGCAGTATGTGCCGCACCTCGTCTTGATGCGGTAGTGGCAGCGGCGGCAAATGTGTCACGTTCGTTATCATCATCAATGATAAGCGGCGGCAAAGTAAAGCTTAACCACAGAATTAACGAAAAATGCGCCGATGATGTAAAAGAGGGTGACTTGTTATCTATACGTGGTTACGGACGTTTCATTGTCAATAGCTTCGACGGCGAAACACGTAAACAGCGGTTACACATTACGCTAAAGCAATATATCTGATAAATTTTAAGAAAGGACAATTTTTATATGTTAAAACCGGTTGATATTCAAAACAAAGAGTTTGAAAAGAAGCTCAAAGGCTATGACTGCGATGCGGTAGACGATTTTCTTGATATTGTTATACAGGACTATGATGCTTTATGCAAGGAAAATGCCGCACTCAGGGATAAAATAAAGCTTTTGAACGAAACGGTAGACCATTATAAGGATGCAGAGGACACTATCCAGCGCTCGCTTGATGTTGCCACACAGTCTGCCCGTGATATTAAGGACAACGCCAATATGGAGGCAGAGGCAATAATAAACCGTGCCAAGCTTGACGCTACACGTCTTGCGCGTCAGATTGATGATGAGCATATCAAAAAGCATCAGGAAATGCTCAAAATCAAGCAGGAGGTTGACACATACAGAGCAAGAATTAAGACAGTCTGTGAAAACCTTATTAAGGCTGTAGATGATATATAATTTTTACAATGCATAAAATGATAAATAGAAAATTCCGCAAATCAGTTCCGGGTGCGGGATTTTTTGTTGTACGGAAAAATAATATATAGATAAAAGCATAATTTATGACAGATAATATTTATGTTGACAAAACACAGCACTTTAAAAATTTAACAAAATTTTGCTGTTGTTACGTCAATAAATCATCATTATTAATCTTGAAAATTGTAAATTCCTGTGGTAGAATAGGAAATGGGGATAGATAAAAAGAATACGAAAGGAGGATATCGTTATGGACAAGG
>JAQXXM010000015.1 GCA_029226065.1 Clostridiales bacterium | reverse complement strand
GTAAAAATGCGTAATATCGCATCAACCCCCTGGCCCCCAATCTTGGGGGCAGAAAGGAACGCTTTTTTTGAACAAGCAAGATTGCTCACTCAAAACGAGCAATTTCCTATGTTATAAAAATGCTTGCTTGCAAGGGCATTTTTACGCAGCCGTCAATATAGCAGTCCGTGCGACTGCACGGGACGGCAACGCCGTCAAGACTTGCACTGCAAGTTTCACTACGTTTATTATACCACAAAATCTTTTGTTAGTAAAGACTATAAATAAATAAACTTTTAAATTTTATTTGTCACTAGTCACCAAAAACTACCTATTTGTTTTATTTTTTCCATTTATGCGATAAAATACAAGAAAAAGGGTGCAGTCTTGGCAACCCTTTTATCTCATCTTTTATTCATCAAACGGGAATATATTACTCAAAAAGTCCTTTGCTTTATTACCTGCTTTTGCAACAGAATCACGCTTTCGAGATGCCTCTACTTCCTCGTCTGCATCGTCATCAAACTCAACAGACATCGGGCGACGCATCTCGTATGTACGCTCAGAGTCTTCTGCGGCTTTCTGTGCGGCACGCTTCGTATCCCATCTGTTAAGTGCCTCACGCTCTCTATCGTTTATCTCAACCGTAGATTTACGCTCGGGCATTGTCATTCCCTCATCAGTTCTTGCATAGTTCTCGTTACGGTTTACAACCTCGGTTATAGGCTCGTTTATATCAGTAAGAGTCGATGCAAACTTTTCCTCTATATCCTTACGCAATGCACGTATCTCGGCAGAGCCTTGAGTGTTGCGTTTTGCAAGTCTGTAAAATCTGTTGCTTATCCAACAGCTTAAAATAAAGTTCACTATTACAGACAGCAGGAACCAGAAAAATCCGCCCCACTTTGTAAGATATTTCTTGGCAGTTACTGCCTGATTTGCCGCTTGTGACGTTACGTTTGCAGGCTCATCGGCTGTAGCTGTTGTACTTGTTGATTTCGAGCTTGACTTATCACTGTCCTTTACTGTATCGGTAACAGACGATGTATCGTTAGGACCACTTCTCGGCGTCATTGATGCAAACACCGATACACCCGCAACCGTCAATGCGATTGATACCGTACTAATTGCTACTATAAACTTTCTCATAAATCCCTTCATTTTTATCCTTCCTTTCAAATTAATCCTCACCTTTGAATACTTTTCTTAAATCGTTTTTTACATTCAGCCTGTTGAGCTTCAGCTTATTCGTTTCGTAAATACGCATATATGACAACATCTTCTTATCGTCACGCTTACTGCGCATCGCACCTATTAAAAACCAGTTCCAGAAGCTGTCGGGCATTGTTTCGGTATTTACTATAATGTCATGATAGTGACCGTTTGATTCAATTATTTCAATACCCAGCTTTGCAATCATATAGTTATAGCACTGCGGTTCTTTTTCACGAAGCTCCAAAATCAGACGCTTTATTTTCTCTGCAAGATGCTGTGCCTCACGCTGATTATCGTGAGCACCCTGCCACATATAAAACTTGCTTAGCAGTCTTGATATCAAAAACGGCGATGGATTTTCCTCAACGTCAATCATAACCTCACGCTTTATCGACTCGAATGTGCCGCGTTTAAACGGCTCATAACCTACCCTCGTCAACAGACGTTTAATAGTCTTTGAATCCTCCTCCATCTCCTGCGGAAGCTTCTTTCTCTGCATAATCGTGATACCGTATTTATCCCAGTCAACTTCGTCATGCTCGACTATATACTTAACACAGCCCATGGAAAGACGTTTGTTCTCTGTAGATGCCTCTATATAAGCTATAAGCTCATACATTTCCTCAGGTGTCCAACCCTCGGGCAATGAGAACATATTTATACCGTAGCCCGTTATAAGCTTGTCCATTGCAAGCTCGGTCAAGACCGAGATATATTTCTTTTTATTCTTCAAAAGCGTTGCCCAGCTGTCAAACTCACGGCTGTGCTTTAAACGTGCGATAAATCCAAGAACTAACGCCCTGTTTCTCTCGCCCATTGCGTCAAAGTTGTCACATATACAGTCCAGATACCTGTCAAGATTTCCAAACATTACCTCAAGCTGTCTGTCAGTCCGTTCTGTATTGGTAAAAACGCTTTCTATATCATAGTTTTCGCCGCGGCATAAACGCTCGATGCATTCGCCTACATAAATTTCGGTAACCTTTTCCGTCTCTGCATCAAACAGCTCAATATTGTCATACATTACCTTTGCAATCTCAAACTGTACGTTTTTCATAGACTCGTCATCTATAAGTGTAAACAGCTCACACGCACGTTTTGCGAACGCTTCATCGCCTGCCGAACGCTTGAATTTAAGCAGTTTGCCGCCAATTCCGCTGAATGTTACGTTCTGAGTCAGTGCAAACCAGTCTAAATATGCACTGATTGATGAAAGGTTATATTTTGCATACTCATTACGGATAGTTCTGACATCCATTTTAAACAGGCTTGATTCAGGCACTGCTGAAAAATCAATGTTTTCTATATCTATATATACACAGCTTTCACGTGCCTCAATTATTTCCTGGGTAATGTTGTTCTTACCCTTTATCGTACCGTGGAACACTATCTTGTTCTGCTTGTCTGACGGAAGATATACATTGTATGTGGAAATACCCGTATTTACCGATACATCGCGCGGTAAAATCCATTTAAGTGCAACAAGATACAATTCTGTCGTCTTAGCATCAGATGTAGCAATACAAATATTTTTTATCTGTTCTGATGTGAGCATTGTTACAGCCTGATTTATAAGGTATGTCAGTTCTTTTTTATGAGTGTCTATAAAGTCTGATATCTCCGTTTCAAGTCCTGCGGGCTTTATTGGATTTTCAAGTATGGGCATATACCTTACAAGCTGTACTTCATGCTCCTCCTTTGTAAGATATGTTCTGAAAATCTCGGAATTATAATACTGCTCAGGAAAAAAGTCAGCATCATAATCATCAAAAACAAGCGCGTGTGCAAAGAAGTTGCCCGGCTCGCCTGCTATATCATAGCCTGCATACACAGACTGTATTGCCGCTATTTTACCGTCGGACAAACGCAATGTCCGAAACGTTTTCGGAAACAGCTCCGCAACGGTCGGGTCTGCAAATTTATCCGAGTACGAAACAGTATTGTTTCTCGGCAGTCTGTAGCTTGAAAAACGCATCAGCTCCGCAATGTTGTCACGTGTCAGACCTTGTGAGCATGAATATACTCTCGTGCCCGGCACATTTGACAGTCCCAGTTCAGGATCTGCCAGACTGTTTTTCACCGAAGTGTATATCATTTGGTATACCTTCATCTTGTATTCTCCCCCTCCACCTTTTTATTCAAGTTCTTTTATTCCTGTGTAAAGCTCAAAATATCTGCCTTTGAGCTTCAAAAGTTCGTCATGCGTACCACGTTCTATAATCTCGCCGTCCTCAAGGACCATAATGGCATCAGCATTACGTATTGTCGAAAGACGGTGTGCTATTACGAATGTTGTTCTCTTCTCCATTAGTGCATCCATACCTCTGTTAATGCTTTGCTCCGTCTTTGTATCAACAGATGACGTTGCCTCGTCAAGAATAAGTATGGGTGCTTTTGACAGTGCGGCTCTTGCAATATTTAAAAGCTGCCTTTGACCTTGAGACAGATTTGCACCGTCTCCTGTCAGCACTGTGTTATAGCCATCGGGCATATTCTTTATAAAGGAATGTGCGCATGATGTCCGTGCCGCCTGCATTACCTCTTCATCTGTAGCGTCAAGTCTGCCGTAGCGGATATTTTCCATTACCGTACCTGTAAACAGATGCGTGTCCTGTAACACAACGGCTATGTTCTTTCTCAAGCTGTCACGCTCAATATCTCGTATGTCTGTTCCGTCAACTGTTATTGTACCTGAATTTATATCGTAAAATCTCGTTATAAGATTAGTTATCGTAGTTTTTCCTGCACCTGTAGAGCCTACAAGTGCAATCTTTTGTCCCGGATGTGCGTACATAGAAATATTTTTCAGGATTATTTTATCAGGATTATACCCGAATGTAACATTTTCTAAAACAACGTCACCATGAACCTTGTCAAGGACTACCTTGTTCGAATCCGTCTCACTCTCCGGCTTTTCGTCCATTACCGCAAACACACGCTCTGCACCTGCAAGGGCAGACATAACGACGTTTATTTGGTTTGAAATCTCGTTTATCGGCCGTGAAAACTGTCTTGAATAGTTTACAAACACTACCAATCCGCCAACACCCAATGCTCCGAAGCTTCCTGCACCTATTCTGCCTATCCTTGTCATCAGCACCAAAAGCGAGCCTATAAACGCTGTTACGGTATAGCTTACCTGTGACAGTGCGTTCATTGACGGACCCATAATTCCGCCCATAAACTGTGCTTTCACCTGTATATTGCGAAGCTCGTTATTAAGCTTGTTAAAGTCTTCTTTCGCCGCCAATTCGTGATTGAATACCTTTACAACCTTCTGTCCGCTTATCGTTTCTTCAATATAGCCGTTTACTGCACCAAGCTGTGCCTGTTGCTTACCGAAGTATTTGCGTGTATGCTTTGCGATTGAGCCTGAAACAAACGCCATTACAGGTGTCAAAATCAAGGTTACAAGAGCAAGCGGCACGTTCGTAACAAGCATAAGCACAACAGAGCCTACAAGTGACAGCATACCCGATACCATTTGTAAAATAGTAGAGTCAAACATCTGACCGATATTATCCACATCGTTAGTAAATCGGCTCATTATGTCGCCTGCGGCATTAGTATCGTAATATCTGACACTCAACTCCTGCAGTTTTGAAAACAATTCCTCACGCAGACGTTTCAGTGTCCTTTGTGATACAGATATCATAGCACGTGCCTGAATAAATGCCGCAAGAATTCCCACCAAGTAGATTGATGCCATACGCAGCAGTCCAAAAGCTAAATCTATTACTTTTTGAGATGATGGTACGTCAGCACCTAAGTTGTCTATGATAGGTTTTATCATATATGTAGCCGCAAGGTTTGCACCTGCTGAAATAACGACACATATCATGGCTAATACTACTAAATATTTATCTCTGCTTACATACGTAAACAGCCGTTTTATCGAAGAACGAATATTTTTCGGCTTCTGCTGTTTAGCGAAGCGGCCGTGATTTTTATTACCCATTCCAGGTTGTGGAGGCATAATTAATCTACACCTTTCTGCCCTTACTTAATCTATCTTATACTGCAATGCGGGCAATTGCGGTATATGTCTTTTATGATGCTTGCTTTTCTGATTGCGAGTAATAAATATCCTTGTACTCATCGCAGCTTTCTATAAGCTCCTTATGCGTACCCTCGCCTACTATTTTTCCGTCAGAAAGCACTATTATCTTATCAGCATCAATTACAGAGCTTATTCTCTGTGCTATTATTATCTTTGTTGTGGCTTTCAAATCCTCGCTTAGCACCTTTCTGATTTGTGCTTCGGTAGCGGTATCGACTGCACTTGTAGAGTCGTCAAGAATAAGTATTTTGGGTTGTTTTAACAGCGCTCTTGCGATGCAAAGTCGCTGTTTCTGACCGCCCGACACGTTTGAGCCGCCCTGACCAAGCTCTGTTTCGTATCCGTCGGTGAAGCTTGTTACAAAGCCGTCCGCCTGGGCAAGGCTTGCCGCCCTGCGTATTGTGTCCATATCCGCATCAGCATCGCCCCAACGCATATTTTCCGCAATTGAGCCTGAGAACAACACGTTCTTTTGCAAAACCATTCCCACGCCGTCACGCAAATGCTCAAGACTGTAGTCTTTTACATTAATTCCGTCTACAAGTACCTCGCCTGCGTTTACATCATAAAGCCTTGGTATAAGACCTACAAGCGAGCTTTTACCCGAACCTGTAACGCCGACAATGCCTAAAGTTTTCCCTGCCTCTGCAACAAATGACACATCAGACAGTACGTTTTCCGCATTACTTGTATGGTATCTGAAGGATACGTTTTTAAATTCGACTTTTCCGTTTTCGACTTTTTTATCTTTGCATTTTGCGTCAGCATCTGTAAGATCGGGTACGGTATCAAGCACCTCACCTACACGCTTAAACGAAGTTATTGCACGTGATGAGTTTATTATCACCATCGACACCATCATAAGCGAGCTGAGAATTTGCGTTATGTACTGTACAACCGCATTAAGAGAGCCAACATCAAGAGCACCCGATATAACGAGATTACCGCCCCGCCATTGAGTTATTATAGTGGCGGCATTCATACAAAGCGTCATTATAGGCATTATACATACCATAACCTTCATAGCACTCAATGTAGCATCGCAAAGCTCACCGTTTGCATCGGCAAACTTTTCTTTTTCCCTGTCACGTCGTACGAATGATTTTATAACACGGACATTTGTAATGCTTTCCTGTGTTTTTGAGTTTAAATTATCTATTCCTGCCTGCATACGTCCAAATCTCGGCATTGCCGCACGCATTATCAAAAATATCGAAATCGCAAGAACAGGCAGAAGAACAAGCAACACCGATGCAAGGCTTTTATTAATAGAAAACGCCATTATAATTCCGCCGATTAACATGCCGGGGGAACGCACAGCCATTATTAGCCCCATTCGGGTTATATTCATAATCTGGGTAATATCGTTTGTAAGTCTTGTGATAAGCGAACCTGTGGAGAAGCTGTCAATATTTTTAAAAGAAAAATCCTGCACCTTGTCAAATACAGCTTTTCTCAAATCGGAACTAAAATTTACAGCCGCCTTTATAGAGAAATAATGACCGCTTATACCTCCTGCAATCATAATGCATATACAGCCTATCATTATAACTGCCTGACGTGTAATAAACCATTGACCGCCCGAGGCTGTCGTGCCTATGTCTATCATATCTGCCACAAGCCTTGGCAGAACGATTTCGCCCGCCACCTCTGTAAGCATCAGAATAGGACCGATTATAAAATATAAAGTATACGGTTTTATGAACTTGAGATACTTGCTCATGTTCTGTTCTTCCCTTCCGTTAGTTTGAATGTCTTTGTACAAATCTCTCGATACGGCCCAAAGCCTCTTCAATTTTTTCTATCGAATACGCATAAGAGCATCTTATAAATCCCTCACCGCACTCGCCAAAGCCCGTACCCGGCACCACTGCAACACGTTCCTCTTCAAGAAGTCTGTTACAGAACTCCTCACTTGTCATACCCGTTTTCTTAATACACGGGAACACATAGAATGCACCGTAAGGCTCAAAGCACGAAAGTCCCATATTGCGAAATCCGTCAACAATGACACGGCGGCGGTGATTATATTCATCACGCATCCTGATAACGTCATCGTCACAGTTGCGAAGTGCCTCAATTGCCGCATACTGGCTCGTTGTGGGCGATGACATTATGCCGTACTGGTGTACCTTTGTCATAAGCTTCATAATCCGTTCGGGGCCCATTGCGTATCCTAAACGCCAGCCTGTCATAGCAAACGCCTTTGAAAAGCCATTTACTACCACTGTTCTTTCATACATACCGTCAATTTTTGAGAATGGTACGTGTTCTTCCTCACTGTAGCAAAGCTCGGCATAAATTTCATCGGACAGAACAAGAATATTTGTGTCCTTTAATACCTCCGCAATAGCCTCAAGGTCTGACTTAGTCATAATTGCACCTGTGGGGTTATTGGGGTATGGAAGAATAAGGAGCTTTGTTTTATCGGTTATCTTCTCTTTGAGCTGTTGGGGAGTAAGACGGAAATTATCCTCCTCCTTAGTTTCGATTATAACAGGCACACCGCCTGCCATAATCGTAAGCGGTTTATAGCACACAAAGCTCGGCTCGGGTATAAGCACCTCATCACCCGGGCATACTACGCTTCGTATCATCGCATCTATCGCCTCTGAACCGCCCACCGTAACAACTACCTGCGTTTTTGCATCATAGCTTACATCGTACTTACGCTTCATATATGTACATATTTCTTCACGTAATTCAATAAGACCGCTGTTTGCGGTGTAGTATGTCTGCCCTTTTTCAAGGCTGTATATTCCTGCCTCACGTATCGGCCACGGCGTTACAAAGTCCGGCTCGCCAACACCCAATGATATTGCATCGTCCATAAGGTTTGCAACGTCAAAAAATTTACGTATAGCAGATGATGGCAATTCATCTACTGTGGGATTAACTAATTTATCTAAATTCATAGTGTTATTACCTGTCTTGAATCCTTTCCATCGTCTTTAAATATAACGCCCTCTGCCTTGTATTTCTTCAGCACAAAATGAGTGGCGGTCGAAATAACCGATTCCATAGGCGCAAGCTTCTGTGCAACAAAGAGCGCTACCTCTTTCATTGTAGCACCATCTATCATCACCGACAAATCATACGCACCCGACATTAAATATAACGACTTAACCTGCGGATATTTATATATTCTCTCTGCAACCTTATCAAAGCCTTCGCCTCTTTGCGGAGTAACACGAAGGTCTATTAATGCCGTCACAACGTCACGGTCTGTCTTTTCCCAGTTTACAATCGTTTTATAACCCACAATTATATGGTTCTTTTCAAGTTCTTTTATTTTCGCGGCGACCTCTGCCTCCGTTTCTCCTGATTTTGCGGCTATTTTCGCAATATCAATCATCCCCTGCTCTTTGTCAAGAACCTTTAAAATGCTGTCCATAAAACCATCCCTCCCGTGATATTTCTAACTTATAATGCAAAATAAAGATTATCTCATCCCATTTTTATACACATCATATATTATACAACAAATAAAAATAAAAATCTATAGTTTTTTAAAAAATTTCATAGAAAATTCAAAAAAGAGTTTATTAAAAATCCAATAGTTGTTTTGTTTATATATTTCAGTAAAAATGTGTCTCCTAATATTTTTGGGGAGTGTGGTCGAAACGGAATACATTTTTCTTCTTTTGCCACTCTATATATACGTCAAGACGAGCGGCATCAATCAATGAAAATGAATCATATACTCCATTTTCTAAATTTATGATATTCTGTACAGATACCCCCGATATACGTGACAGTTCTTCTATTGTGAACCCCTTTTTTATTCGTGCTTTTCTGATTTTCTCTGCATATAAAGTATCTTTATACATAAAATCACCCTCCTGTTAGACTATTTATAGCCTATATTGTATCATATATAGCCTATCTTGTCAATTAATACAGGCTATAATAAGACTATAAACAGGAAAGAGGTTATATGTATGGATACTTATACAACAGTAAAAAACAGAATCTTATCTCTATGCGAGGAACGAAAAATTACAATAAACAAGTTGTCAACTGAGGCAGGTGTTTCACCGTCTACAATAAAAAACATTCTGTACGGAAAAAGTGTAAATCCCGGTATAGTGACCATTAAAATGATATGCGACGCTTTAGAAATAACACTCGGGGAGTTCTTCTCAACAAAGGAATTTAATGATTTGGAGCAGGAAATCAAATAGTATCAAAAAAAAATAAGCAGCATAAACCGCTGCTCATTTTTTTGTCAGGCTGTTATAATTTTTCGTCTTTAATCTGCTTATTGCACGTGTCATTCTTGCCTGTGCGGCATAGTAGTCTTTGATGCTCTTTTTCTGCAAAATAGCTTCTTTTGCCTCGGCAATGGCACGATTTGCACGATTGACGTCGATTTCTTCGGGACGTTCAATGGTGTCTACAAGTATCAGCACATCGCCGTTTTCAACCTTTATAATTCCTTCTGACACTGCCGCAACGTCCGTTTTATCGTCCGATGTGATACGTATCGAGCCCGGAACAATGGCG
>JAQXXM010000014.1 GCA_029226065.1 Clostridiales bacterium | reverse complement strand
CACAAAGGAAAAAATGCAGACAAGACTTACAAGTACAATATCTGTGTTGTTCCTTATAACAACTATCGTGCTTGTGGTTTTAACAGCTAACTAATTAACGTTGTATTCTAAAAAGGCTGATGCGTTCGCATCGGCTTTTTTTGATGTTATTATATGCAGTTCTGTTCCTACGCTCACTAAACGCATCAAGTGCTACATCGTTCGCGCAGGAAACAGAACTGCTAACAATCAGTGCGGTATCCCTATTCTCACTAAACGTGTCAGGCACTACAGCGTTTATACAGGCAGCAGAACTGTCATATTATACATCAGGTGTTGGCGTAACAGTTTCTGTAGGTGCTACAGGCTCTGTGGACGCGGCATTTTGGGAAGGGCGGGCAAGCTCAACTATGATGTATGGTATACCCATCATTATAAAGAGCGAAACTAACAGCGAAATCAGTATCTTTTTCATATCCAAGCCCCCAACGAAAACAAATTACATTTTCAATATATGATATTGGTCTAAAATTATGACATATTTTCCGATTTTCAGCCCCGTCATACCACAAAAGGGACTTTCAAAGCTGAAAATCCCTTTTGTAGTATGCATATTATTCTTCTATTTCCATCTGTGCATTGCGTGAGTTACGTACATTGTCGAATATCTCCATAAACTCGTCACCCGTTATCGTTTCCTTTTCAATCAAAAACTCGGAAATCTCATCAAGTGCGTCACGGTTATCAGTAAGAAGCTGTTTTGCAACCTCATAACGCTTTTTCATAATATCCACAACCTCGTTGTCGATTGCAGTGCGAGTCTCCTCGGAGCAGTTTGCAACAGTCCTGCCGTCAAGGTAACGGTTTTGGAGACTTTCAAGTCCAACAAGACCGAAACGATCCGACATACCATACATTGTAATCATACTCCGCGCCATTTCCGTTGCACGTTCAATATCGTTTGATGCGCCTGTTGTCTGTGTATCAAACACTATCTCCTCTGCCGCACGTCCCGCTAAGAATACTGTAATCTGGTCAAGAATTTCGTTCTTGCTGTTGAGATACTTTTCCTCTTTATCGGGCATCTGCATAGTATATCCCAAAGCACCCATAGTCCTCGGTACAATGGTAATCTTCTGTACAGGCTGAGTATTTTTCTGAAGAGCCGTTGCAAGCGCATGCCCTACCTCGTGGAACGCAACTATGCGTTTCTCCTCTTTTGACAGAATTCTGTCCTTTTTCTCCTTACCTGCTATAATCACCTCAACAGAGTCCATTAAATCCTCTTGAGTAACAGCATTACGCTTAAAACGCACCGCACGCAGTGCCGCCTCGTTTACCATATTGGCAAGATCAGCTCCAACAGCGCCGCTTGTTGCAAGTGCCATAGCGTGCAAGTCAATGTCGGGTGCAGTCTTGACATTCTTTATATGAACCTTCAGTATATCCTCTCTACCCTTCAAATCAGGCTTTTCAACTATAATACGTCTGTCAAATCTGCCCGGGCGGAGCAGTGCCTTGTCAAGAATTTCAGGGCGGTTTGTTGCCGCCAGCACCACAAGTCCCTTTGATGTGTCAAAGCCGTCCATTTCGGATAACAGCTGATTGAGTGTCTGTTCACGCTCATCATTAGTTGACATCTGATTATCACGTGACTTACCGATTGCATCTATTTCGTCAATAAATATGATACACGGTGCTTTTGCGTTTGCCTGCTTAAATAAATCACGAACACGTGATGCACCAACTCCCACGAACATCTCAACAAACTCCGAGCCTGACAGTGAGAAAAACGGAACATTTGCCTCACCTGCCACCGCCTTTGCAAGAAGTGTCTTACCTGTTCCGGGAGGACCTACAAGGAGTGCTCCCTTTGGCTGTTTTGCACCGATTGCTGTGTATTTTGACGGGTTGTGAAGGAAATCGACTATTTCGTCTAAGGACTCCTTCGCCTCCTCCTGACCTGCAACGTCCTTAAACGTTATGCCCGTCTTATTTTCAACATTGTACATTTTGGCGTTGGATTGACCGATACCCATAATACCGCCGCTACCGCCCATTTTCTTGGAAAGCATACGTGAAAACAGTATTATAATGAGATACATAAACAAAAGCGGTACTATCCACGTCATAAGGAAGTTCAGAACAGGGCTGTTAAGCTCTACAGGAGTGCTGTATTTTATGCCTTTCTCATCGAGCTTGTCAAGTATTCTTTCATCATTGATATAGCCTGTATAATAAATCGGTCTTTCAGGCTCATCCTCACCCATAAACCCAATACCGAATATACTGACATCAGTTTCTTTATTTTTATCCGCCTTGCCGTATATGGTGATTTTATCGTTCTCAAATACCACCTCATCTACCTTGCCCTTGTCAACAAGCTTTAGAAATTCATTATAGCTTATCTCCTCTTTTTTTGGCGAAAGCATCAGGCTTGTTATAAAATTCAGTGCAATGGTCGCAACGATAGACAGCACTAAAAAAATCAGCAACGGATTTTTCGTAGGCGGTATCTTGTTGTCTCTTTTCTTGTTATCCATTTTATATGTCCCCTTTTTGCCATACATAAATCTACACATTACATTCTATCACAAACCCCGCATTATTTCAACTAATATTTAATTTTTTTTTTAAAATCTTAACATTTTATTAATAATGAAATGTAACAAAAAAGAAATATATAAATAGATTGACTTATTACGTATTTAATGGTATAATACAATTATTATGGTATGCATTTATTTATACCGAAAAAAGAAAGGAATGATTCAAATGAAAAAGCGTTTTTCAATGCTTATAGTGTTGTCTATGCTTCTTACATCTTTGGTACCGTCATTTACGGCAAATGCGGCATTTACAGATGTGGATTCATCAAATCCTTATAACGAAGCTATCGCAACACTGTCAACACTCAAGGTTATCAACGGTTATGATGATAACACATTTGCACCTGATAAGGAAATCAGCCGTGCAGAATTCACAAAGATGATAGTGTATATGCTTGGTCTTGGCGACCTTAATTCACCTATCACACAGTTTAACGATGTGCCCCAAACACACTGGGCAAACGGCAATATCAAGACAGCTTATGATTTAGGTATTATAAACGGTTTTGATGATACAACATTCAAGCCTGACGATCCCGTTACTTATGAACAGGCACTAAAGATGGTTGTATGTACATTAGGTTACCAGACTTATGCAGAACAGTCAGGCGGATACCCGAAGGGCTATCAGGAGCAGGCATCGTTACTGGAGCTTAATAAGAACGTTTCAAACCTTGCATACAACGCAAATGCTTCAAGAGCCGTAATTGCACAGGTTATGTACAATGCACTTGAGGTTGAAATGCTTGATTACGTAAACGGCAAGTACACAACAACAGAAAAGACACTTCTTAACGATTACTTAAAGGTATCAAGCCTTAAGGGTGTTCTTGTAGGTGTTGAGTCATCGACTACAGCAGACTGCAACATAGCTCTTAACCCCGGTGAGATGGCTGTTATGGACAGCAAGGACGAGATACACGTTATTAACTTCTCAGAAAGCGGTAAGGCAATTTCTGAGCTTATTTCAAACCTTGGCCGTACAGTTCAGGTATACTACCGTGGAGACAAGCTTTCAGATGATAAGTCACTTGTAGATTTCAGCAGTGAAGTATATAAGAACAAAGAAATAACACTTAACTCAACTGATATTTCAGAGGTTAGCGGAAATACCATCAAGTACCGTACAGCAGACGATTCAAAGACAACATCAGTACGTTTCGAGTCAAACCCGTCCGTACGTTATAACGGCAGAGCAGTTCCCGAAAGCGATGTAGCAGACAAGATTGCTCTACTTGATAATTTCTACGGCACAGTAAGACTTGTAAGCAACGATTCATCGGACAAGTACACAATGCTTGATATATATAACTATGAGGTAATGGTAGCACAGAGAGCCGTAACATCATCAGACTACAGACTGACAAACAAGCTTGTTACAGCCGACTATATAACACTTGATCCCGATTCTACAGACTACACCTTCACGCTTACAAGAGATGGTGCAGATGCAGAGCCTACAAAGATTGCAACAAATGATGTTGTATTAGTCGCAACAGATGATGAGGGTTCATACTACACAGTTAAGGCGTCATCAAAGACAGTTTCAGGTAAGGTTGATTCAATCAATACTACGAAGAAAACACTTAAGATAGGCGATAAAACATACAACTACACAGACAACTTAGTAACAGCCGTTGAAAAGGAAAACGCTAAGCTTGGTACAGGTGTTCAGCTTAAGGCATATCTTGACGATTTCGGTACTATCCAGTATGGTACAGTATCTGTATCTGAAACATATTATCCGTATGCATACGTTATTGATACAGTATCAGAGGGCGAGGATTGTTACTTAAAGCTGTTTGCTCCGTCAAGCACATCATCAACAAGCGCATTGACATCATCAACATCATACAAGGTTAAGTCATACAAGCTTGCTGATAAGGTTAAGTATAACGATTCAAAGAAATCAGGCGAAGGCGTTGTATCTGCACTTGCTGAAACAGGCTACTGCCCCGATACAGACGAAACAGGATGCGTTCATCAGATTATAAGAGTAGGCTTTAACACATCAGGTCAGATTGATACAGTTATCACCGCTCAGACAAGCGATACCGATAACGGCAAGAACATTGATCCGTCAAAGCTTATAAAGTACGATATTGATACTGACAGCTATAGCGTAACATCATCATCAATTAAGTCGGGCAGCACAACATTGTACTCAATAAAGAGCACAACTCCGTTGTTCGTAATACCCGATGACCGTACAGACTCAGACAAGTATGCAATTAAGCCTGCTTTATCATCAAGCTCACTTAAGAGCGGCGATACGCTTTCCTATTTAGATGCATTTGACATCAATAAGTCAAATCAGCCGTCATGCCTTGTAATATACGGCAGAGAAATTGAAAGCGGTACACCGATTACGATTGATACAAAGTATTCACTGCTCTTAGACGATGCAGAAGATACTTATGATACAGCTACAGGCGAGTCACTGATGTCATTTACTGTATTTGATCAGACGAACTCAACTTCAACAAAGAAAGTTGCTGCTGACTTGGATGTAACAGGTATCGGTAAGGGTGACGTAGTATTGTTCGCTTATGACGGTGACGGTTACGTTAAGGACTATGACATAGTAATGGATTATGACGATATAGCAGATGTACTTACAAGCGGAAATTATGACTGGAACACAGGTTTCAGATACTTTAAACCGTATTATGATAATGATACAGAAGGTACAAACAAGAGAACAGAAGCTAATATGTACAACGTATTGCAGGTAATCACAGACGAGGAGCCTAATAAGCTTTACGTAACAAAGAATGCTCCTGATGCGTCAGAGGACTATGAATCAATCAATATTACAAGCTCAACAAAGATAGTAAGATATGACAAGGATTTAGAGGAGTTCGTATCAACAGCTCCCGATTCATCACAAAACCTTACAATCAATGATATTTACGATATCGAAAACTACGGCTCAGAATGTTCAAAGATTATGGTAGTATCATACTACTCATCATCTACAGCAGATCCGGCAATAAGATTTATCGTAATGTATTAATAGCACGGGGATAAAAAGCATAATTGCAAATCGCCCCGAACACAATCGAGTTAAAGAAAATCCGCACTTTTGCGGATTTTCTTTTATATGACGGAAAATTTCTCGATTTCCTATCAACAAAAAAGAAGGTGTGAATTTCACACCTTCTATATATTATAGCTTTTCTATCATATCTGCCATAACGGATATATCGTCTGTGTCCACTTTTTCAATACAGCCTGCATCTGCCGCTTGGGCAATTTCAGGACGTATAGGAAGCTTTGCAATAGTTTTTATATTATACTTACTTGCAATCTCCTCAATATGGCTTTCACCGAAAATCTGATGCTTTTTACCGCAGTCAGGACATTCAAAATATGACATATTTTCAACCAAGCCCAATATCGGCACATTCATCATATTCGCCATATTTACAGCCTTCTCGACTATCATTCCCACAAGTTCCTGTGGTGATGTGACAACAATTATACCGTCAATCGGCAATGACTGGAATACAGTAAGCGATACATCTCCCGTACCCGGGGGCATATCTACAAACATATAGTCCACATCGCCCCACATAACATCCTGCCAAAACTGCGTTACGACGCCTGAAATAACAGGGCCTCGCCACAATACCGGCATTGTTTCGTCCTCAAGCAAGAGATTTACGCTCATCAGCTCAATACCCGTCTGTGACTCTGACGGAAATATACCAACCTCGCTTGCCTTTGCTTTCTCTTTCAATCCGAACATTTTCGGAATTGACGGGCCTGTTATGTCTGCATCAAGTACAGCAACTTTTTTACCTCTCTTGTGCATTGCCACCGACATCAGAGATGTTACAAGCGACTTACCTACGCCTCCTTTACCACTGAGGACAGCAATGACTTTTTTTATATTTGAAAATGAGTTCTGCTCAACCAATAAGCTTTGCTTTTCGCCGCCGCAAGAGCCACAGCCGTCACCGCATGACGAACAGCTCTCACAACCCTCTCCGCATGATGAACAGCTATTACATTCTTCTGACATTTAATTCACCTTATTCCTTAATTATTTATAGTTCGGCAATTGCCTGTTTTAAAGCATCTGCTTTGTCTGTTTTTTCCCAGGCTACACCCAGGTCCTCACGTCCCATGTGTCCAT
This sequence comes from Clostridiales bacterium, assembly GCA_029226065.1. Lineage (GTDB taxonomy): Bacteria > Bacillota > Clostridia > UBA1381 > UBA1381 > Ornithomonoglobus. The sequence goes on along the minus strand of JAQXXM010000014.1, from coordinate 29,268 downwards.
AAGCCGCAAGCTGACGGTAAATAGGCTGTCTAAGCTTAAGATTTTCTATTATCGCATACGGTCTTAAGTCAAAGACCTTTTCAATTGCCTTTTCTATTTTCTCCTCATCGACAGTGTTTGTACCAAAGGTATCAACCATAACAGATACAGGCTTTGCAACGCCTATAGCATAAGCAAGCTGAACCTCACACTTTTTGGCAAGTCCTGCCGCTACAACGTTTTTGGCAACCCATCTTGACGCATAAGCAGCACTTCTGTCAACCTTAGTCGGGTCCTTACCGCTGAACGCACCGCCGCCGTGACGTGCATAACCGCCATAGGTATCAACGATTATTTTTCTGCCTGTCAAGCCGCTGTCGCCGTTAGGGCCGCCTACAACAAATCTGCCTGTAGGGTTAATATAATACTTTGTATTGTCATCAATAAGCTCTTTCGGAACTGTAGGCAAAATTACCTCTCGGACAATATCCTCACGAAGCTTCTCTATCGCAACCTCAGGAGAATGTTGACTTGACACAACGACAGTATCGACTCTTACAGGCTTTCCGTCATCATACTCAACCGTAACCTGAGTTTTACCGTCAGGGCGAAGATAGTCAAGTATACCCTCCTTGCGTACTTCTGTAAGCTTCTTTGCCATTTTGTGTGCAAGCGAAATGGGCATAGGCATAAGCTCGGGCGTCTCATCGCACGCATAACCGAACATCATACCCTGATCTCCCGCACCTGTTGCATTAAGATCATCATTTGCACCGCCTTCACGGTTTTCATAACCCTCGTTTACTCCCTGTGCAATATCGGGCGACTGCTCATCTATCGACGTTACTACCGCACACGTTGTACCGTCAAAGCCGTACTTTGCACGGTCATAACCTATATCAAGCACCACCTGTCTTGCAACCTTTGGAAAATCGACATAACAATTTGTAGTTATTTCACCCATAATTGACACTATACCCGTAGTGCACGTTGTCTCACAAGCAACACGAGCCATAGGATCATTTTTTATAATTTCATCTAATATGGCATCTGAAATCTGATCACAAATCTTATCGGGATGACCTTCCGTAACTGATTCAGATGTAAAAAATCTTCTTGCCATTTTCGGGCTCCTTTCTATAAAAGTATCATATTCACTATTTTACTACATATATCGCAAAAAGTCAATGGTAATACACAAAAAAACACGTCAAATTCTGTTGAAAATGACGTGTTTTACATTCAGTTCATATTTTTTATATCTGCAAGACTCTTTGACTTGCTATGCACTATCGGTTTCCACTCAACCTTTTTAAAGAGTGCCATAACCGTTATCGGTACGTATGTAAACATAAATATGGGGAATGTGAACATATACAAAATCTTTTTCTTTGCTGGGGTATATATATTCTTCCATTCCGTTACAGTAGTAACAGTGCCGATAAAAAACATTGTGCCATACATTCCCAACGCCATACCGATAAGTGCTTCAATTACGGGAGCAATGCTTACACCTGCAATAAGTCCTGCTATAACAGCAGTGCCATTCACCGCCAAGCTCAATATTGTAGTTACAATTGCAGGCATAATTGTCATTGTCATATCAAAGCAAGCGAAGCTGTCACCTTTGAAAGTGCCTTTTAAAAGACGCTTTCCGTAATTCGTAAACACCTGTATATAGCCCTTTGCCCATCTCATTCTCTGGCGTACCGACTGAGCAAACTCATTTGGCTGTTCATCGTACAAAACGGCATTCTTACAAAAGCCTATACGATGATTATTCGTTATGTTATCAACTGAAAATTCAATATCCTCGGTTAAAAGATAGTAATTCCATCCGTTTGTGCGGTTAATTACTTTCTGACTGAACATAAATCCCGTACCTGAAATCGCACAGCTTGTATCAAGGAGCATACGAGGATAGTTCAAATATTTTGATTCACGCAAAAACCATAATGCATAACCTGCCGAAATCCAGTTATCACCGTAGTTCTTTGAGTTGCGGTAACTTGTCAGAATATCATATCCGTCAGAGAATGTCTTGTTCATTTCCTCTATGTAGTTGGGGTCAAGGACATTATCGGCATCAAACACAAAATATGCGTCAAAATAATTATCGCCGTACTCATTCTTGATTTTATCCAAAGCGAAATTCAAGGCATAGCCTTTTCCCACCTTAACACGGTCAAAACGCTCATACACATGCACACCGCAATTTCTACCTATTTCCGCCGTATTATCGGTACAGTTGTCGGCAACCAAAAATATATCTACAAGCTCTTGCGGATATGTCTGCGATTTTATACTTTCAAGCAGATTTGCAATAACAGACGATTCGTTCCTCGCCGATATAAGTACGGCAAACTTATGCATCTTTACCTGCTTGTGAGGCTTATCCTTCTTTATAAACGGTATTGCAATATACACGAACTGATATGCATAGCATACTATGAAAAATATGCACATAGCAAAGTTAAATGATTTAACAAATTCCATTTTAATCTCCTAATCTACCGCTCAATTAAGCAATATTAACTCTCCGCCCACGTTTCTCTCTATCATAGAAATTCTACCACAAAACATTTGATTTTTCAATATTGTATTTTTAACAAATAAATCCTGTTTTACACCCTTTATTGTAGATACTATGTTCACAAAACAAGGTATATGAAAAATAAAACGGAATAGGACTTGACAAATATCGCTTATTATTATAAAATATAGTACAAACTTATTATATAATATGAGGAGTACAGATATGAATAATACTGATAAAACAATGGACAAAATTGTTGCGCTGTGCAAGGGCAGAGGATTCATATTTGCAGGCAGTGAAATTTACGGCGGTCTTGCAAATACTTGGGATTACGGTCCGCTTGGCGTAGAGCTGAAAAACAACGTTAAAAAGGCGTGGATGAAGAAGTTTGTTCAGGAGTCAAAATATAATGTTGGCATAGACTGCGCAATACTTATGAACCCCGAAACATGGGTTGCATCAGGTCACGTAGGCGGTTTCTCAGACCCGCTTATGGACTGTAAGGAGTGTAAGGCACGTTACAGAGCCGACAAGCTTATTGAGGACTATGCAGTGGAGCATAACACTGATATATGCTGTGACGGCTGGACAAACGAGCAGCTTAAGGATTACATCGACGAGCATGAGATTGTGTGTCCGAAATGCGGTAAGCGTAATTTCACTGATATACGTCAGTTCAACCTTATGTTTAAGACATTCCAGGGCGTTACGGAGGACACCGAAAACACAATATATCTTCGTCCCGAAACGGCGCAGGGAATATTCGTAAACTTCAAGAATGTTCAGCGTTCATCGAGAAAAAAGATACCTTTCGGTATTGCACAGATAGGTAAGTCGTTCAGAAACGAAATAACGCCGGGTAACTTCACCTTCCGGACACGTGAATTTGAGCAGATGGAGCTTGAGTTCTTCTGTAAACCTGACACCGACCTTGAATGGTTTGCATACTGGAAACAGTTCTGTATCGACTTCTTAAAGTCGCTTAATATTCGTGAGGAAAGCTTGCGTTTCCGTGACCATGCTCCCGAGGAGCTTGCGTTCTATTCAAAGGCAACATCGGATATCGAGTTTATGTTCCCGTTCGGTTGGGGCGAGCTTTGGGGTATTGCAGACAGAACGGACTACGATTTAAAGCAGCATATAGATCATTCAGGCGTAAACCTTGAATATATGGACCCTGTAACAAATGAAAAATACGTTCCGTATGTTATCGAGCCGTCATTGGGTGCTGACCGTGTAGTTCTTGCGTTCCTGTGTGAAGCGTATGACGAGGAACAGCTTGAGGGTGACGATTCGAGAGTCGTTCTCCACTTCCACCCTGCATTAGCACCTGTTAAGGCTGCAATTCTCCCGCTTTCAAAGAAGCTTGACGAACAGGCTACGGAGATATATGACAGACTTTGCAAGAAGTATAACTGTGAATATGACAATGCCGGTTCAATCGGTAAGCGTTACCGCAGACAGGACGAAATCGGCACACCATTCTGTATAACTTATGACTTTGATTCTGTCGAGGATGGCGCAGTTACAATACGTGAAAGAGATACAATGGAGCAAACAAGAGTTAAGATAGACGAGCTTGAAGCTTATCTTGATGAGAGATTGACATTCTAAAGAACATTACAAAAGGATTTTGCGTTTTGCAAAATCCTTTTGTAATGTGAAATCTTATATAATTTTTATTGTCTTTATAACCTGCGGCACTATCGGGCTGTCATCCATTGCCGTCTGGCACTCTGCAATTTCGTCAACAACATCCATACCCTCCGTAACCTTACCGAAGGCTGCATACTGTCCGTCAAGATGCGGTGCATCCTGGTGCATTATAAAGAACTGGCTCGATGCACTATTGGGGAACATTGTTCTTGCCATTGACAAAACGCCACGTTCATGCTTTAATTCATTCTTAACACCGTTTGCATCAAACTCACCCTTAATTGAGTCTGCCTCTTTATGATTACCCACAGCATCAAATCCGCCGCCCTGTATCATAAATCCTTCTATAACACGGTGGAACACAAGTCCGTCAAAAAAGTTTTCGTTTATAAGCTTTACGAAGTTTTCTACCGTTATCGGTGCAACATCGGGATATAGCTCCGCCTTAATTATTCCGCCGTTTTCCATTTCAATTTGTATATTCATATCTACTACCCTTTCATATTATTCTTCCGACTCGTCTGTTACCGATTCATCGGTTACTGTCTCGGCTTCTTCATACTTCTCGGTTAGTGCAACGCTCACAACCGATACACCGTCTTTCATCTTAACAAGACGAACACCCTGTGTCTGACGTCCAAATCGGCTTATACCATCAACGTGAAGTCTTATCACTACTCCTTCAGATGTTATAAGCATAACGTCCTCGTCATCGCCCGCAGAAACAAGACCTGCAAGCTTACCTGTCTTTTCTGTAATTTTATAAGTGAAAATGCCCTTACCGCCTCGTGACTGCAAACGATACTCGCTAACCTCGGTACGTTTTCCGTAACCGCCCTCGGTAATAGCAAGAACATCCTTGTCGGGATTTACAACCATGGCAGATACAACTCTGTCATCTTCACGCAACTCTACCGCTTTAACGCCTCGTGTTGTTCTTCCCATTGCCCTTGCGTCAGTTTCCTTAAACCTTACCGCAAATCCGTTATGAGTTGCAATGATTAACTCCTGCTCACCATCGGTCTTGTTTACGCTTATCAGCTCGTCACCGTCAACAAGCTCAATAGCACGCAAACCGTTTTGACGTATTCTTGCATAGTCCATAATATCGGTACGTTTTACAAGTCCGCCACGTGTAACGAATGTCAAATAGTCACCGTTATTAAACTCACGAACAGGTATCATAGCACTGATTTTCTCATCATTCTCAAGCGGGAGCAAATTCACAATTGCCATACCCTTTGCGGTACGTCCCGACTCAGGTATATGATAACCCTTCAGTCTGTAAACCATACCCTTTGTTGTAAAGAACAGGATATTATCATGAGTTGAACACGTAAACAAATGCTCAACGAAGTCCTCCTCACGTGTCGTTACACCCGTTATACCTCGTCCTCCTCTGTTCTGGGAACGATACGTGTCAACAGGCATACGCTTTGTGTATCCGTTATGAGTGAGAGTCAGGATACACTCCTCTTCTTCTATCAAATCCTCATCCTCAAGATTTGAGTAGTCCATAGCTATTTCTGTACGGCGTGGATCGCCATATTTATTCTTAAGCGCAATAAGGTCATTTTTTATAATCTCACATACCTTTGTTTCGTCTGCGAGAATACCCTCATACTCACTGATTTTCGCAATAACACTTTCGTATTCCGACTCAATCTTTTCAATTTCAAGACCTGACAAACGTCCTAACTGCATCTGAACGATTGCCGTTGCCTGAATTTCGTCAAGCCCAAATCTTTCGCTTAGCTTTTCTTTAGCATCAGCGATTGATTTTGATGCTCGGATTATGCGTATAACCTCGTCAACGTTGTCTACAACTACTTTATAGCCCTCAAGCAAGTGTGCACGTTCCTGAGCCTTTCTAAGCTCATAGCGTGTACGGCGTACTATAACGTCCTCCTGATGTGCTATATAGTAATCAATCACCTCTTTAAGATTAAGAAGCTTTGGCACTTTGTCAACAAGTGCTATAAGAATTATACCAAATGACTCCTGCATCTCTGTATACTTGTACAGATTGTTAAGCACAACGTTAGCATTGGCGTCACGCTTAAGGTCTATTACAAGACGTATGTCACTTGATGATTCGTCACGTGTTGACGAAATACCGTCAAGCTTGCCATCACGAATAAGGTCGTTTATGTGCTTCTCCATCTGCGCCTTATTAACCTTGTACGGTATCTCGGTTACGATAATACGCTGTTTTCCGTTATCGTATTCCTCAATCTCAGCTTTTGCACGGAGTATAATTTTGCCTCTGCCTGTGGTGTACGCCTGACGTATACCGCTTTTGCCCATAATTACTCCACCTGTCGGAAAGTCCGGGCCAGGCAGATACTGCATCAGCTCCTCAATGGTAATCATTGGATCGTCTATTGCGGCAATTATGGCATCAACTGCCTCTGTAAGGTTATGAGGCGGTATATTAGTCGCCATACCTACAGCAATACCGTTTGAGCCGTTTACAAGCAAATTCGGAAATCTTGACGGTAAAACGTCAGGTTCCTTTCTTGTATCGTCAAAGTTCGGAACAAAATCAACTGTTTCCTTTTCGATGTCCGTAAGCATTGATGCGGAAATTTTCGCCATCTTTGCTTCCGTATAACGGTAAGCGGCAGGCGGGTCACCGTCGATTGAGCCGAAGTTACCCTTTCCCTGTACAAGCGGATATCTCAACGAGAAAGGCTGTCCCAAACGGACCATAGCATCGTAAACGGAAGCATCGCCGTGCGGATGATACCTACCTAAAACGTCACCAACGGTTGTTGCCGACTTTCTGAAATCGGCCTCATAAAAAAGACCGTCCTCATACATATTGTATAAAATTCGTCTATGAACAGGCTTTAAGCCGTCACGTACATCAGGTAACGCACGGCTCACAATAACGCTCATTGCATAATCAATATATGCCTTTTGCATTTCATTATTTAATTCAACGCCAACTATTTTTTGATCGTTCAACGCTTCTCTGTCAAAAGGCAGCTCCTTAGATTTTTTAGCCATATCTTTTTCTCCTTGTATGGTATCGTATATGTATTCATTATATCATAAGTGCAAAGCAGCTTATCTGCTTTGCTTCACACCGATATCAATAAATGCATCAATTACAAACCCGTCAGGGTTTGGTATCATATATGCATTTATTATACCATAAAACTCCTAAAAATGCAAGTAAATCCGCATATTTTCCATAAAAAAAGCACTGTCGGAAGTGTTTTTCCAAACAGCGCCTTTTAACATTATCAATATGACATACTTGTGTTAGATTGTGACTTTGGTGCCTCTCCAATCATATCCTGCTTTACAGCCTTTATAGCGTCCTCGTCCATAGTTGACTCGATACCGTTTTCCTTCAAAAGTTCCTCTACTCTGTTTTCAATTCTCTTGTTCTCGTAAGTTGTGGAAACCTTGTCCTTATAGTCCTCAAATGCCGGAAGGTCAAGTCTCAAAATTACGTGATAGCCATAATCCGACTCAACTAATGTAAATTCACCCGACTTAATGCTCTTTACACCGTTCTCAAAAGACTCAACCATTTCGCCGTCTGTGAATACGTATCCGTTGGGGTTGCTTTCAGAACCCGGGTCTTGTGAGTATTCCTTAATCATTGCGTCAAAGTCCTCACCGTTCTTGGCTCTCTCCAAAAGCTCCTTTGCAAGCTCCTCACCCTGTTTCTCGCCCTCTGCCGGCTCTTCGCCCTCTGCCGGCTTATTTACAAGGATGTGCTTTGCGCAAAGATAATTCTCATCATAGAACTTCTTAAGCTCGTCATCTGTAACTTCCTTATCCTTTAGCTCCTCTGTAACCTTATCCTGTACCTTACTCATATAAAGGCTTGCAGTGAACAGCTCGTCAAGAAACTCTATATCTGAACCGTTCTCATTAAGATACTTGCTGTATGCCTCGTATCCGCCTGCACTTGATGCATACTGTGCTCTTGTCGCAATTGCCTGCTCCTTATCCTCGTCAGTAAGCTCAAGCTTCATAGCTTTTCCAAGCTCGCCGTATTCAAAAGACTTCTTTATGTCTTTTGCCAAATCCATCATAGCACTATCGAAATCTGTAGCACCGTATGACATCTGTGTCTGTGCCATAACTGCAACATCTCCTGCTGTTACCGTAACATCGCCTACCTTAATTGCGGTTTTCTTTAATTCTCCGTTTCCGCCGCACGCAGACAATGCCAAAGCACCTGCCGCCATAACGGCTACAAAACTCATTTTTTTCATTTTATTTTTCCTTCCTTCTTTGTAATATAAAAAGTAATATATCCATTATACATCATTTTTTCGGATTTTGCAATTCTTTTATTAAAATTAATAATTTTTTAACAAATTGCAGAATATTTCCGTCCTTTTCCGTCAATCTGACGGAAAGTGACGGCGTCTGGTCGGATAACACCTTAACTCTGCCTCGGAATTTATCATCCAGCCCGAACACTACCTCAGGTGTCAGTCTGTCGGGTGCAAATTTCAATATCAGCTGTGCACGCTGTACAATTTCAATACAACCTACCTCTCGTGCATCTGTTTTAAGTGACGCAACCGATATAATATTCATAACAGGCTTTGGCATATCACCGTAACGGTCGATAAGCTCATCAGTTATCTCGATTTCGTCCTCCTCCGTCTCAATTGCGGAAATCCGTTTATACATATTGATACGCTGATTTACAGAGTCTATATACGTTTCGGGTATATACGCATTGACGTTTATATCTATGGTAACATCGTGACTTTGCGGTGTCGTTATGCCCTTAGCCTCGTTTATGCTCTCACTTAGGATTTTGCAATACATATCATATCCCACGTTATCTAAATGACCATGCTGCTGTGGGCCTAAAATATCGCCTGCACCACGTATTTCAAGATCTCGCATAGCAATTTTAAAGCCCGAGCCGAACTCTGTAAACTCACGTATGGCACTAAGCCGTTTTTGCGAAACGTCAGACAGCACCTTATCCTTTTTATATGTCAGATACGCATAAGCCATACGGTTTGACCTGCCCACTCTGCCCCGAAGCTGATACAGCTGTGCAAGTCCCATTTTGTCTGCGTTTTCAATAATCATTGTGTTGGCATTGGGAATATCAAGTCCTGTCTCAATTATGGTGGTACATACTAAAATATCAGTCTCTCCGCTTGCCATATCGTACATTATATTCTCAAGCTCATTTTCGTTCATTTTACCGTGCCCCACCGCTATTCTCGCATCAGGGAACTGTTCTTTTAGCCATTCTGCCTTGTGGTAAATTCCCTGAACACGGTTATACAGATAAAATACCTGTCCGCCTCGGGCAAGCTCCTTTGAAATTGCATCGCACACAACGTTTTCATTATGTTCAAGAACGTATGTCTGCACAGGGTAACGGTTTCCTGGCGGCTCTGTTAAAACGCTCATATCACGTACTGATGTCATTGCCATATTCAGCGTTCTCGGAATAGGTGTCGCTGTCATTGTCAGTACATCTATATTTGTTTTGAGCTCTTTTATTTTCTCCTTGTGAGCAACACCGAACCGCTGTTCCTCATCAATTATTAAAAGTCCAAGATCATGATATTTAACATCGCCCGAAAGCAGTCTGTGCGTACCGATTATAATGTCGATTCGGCCGTCACTAAGCTTTTTTAATATATCCTTCTGTTGTTTTGCCGTACGAAATCTCGACATCATTTCAACCGTTATCGGAAAATCCGACATTCGGCTTTTAAAGGTTTCGTAATGCTGCATTGCAAGAACGGTTGTGGGGCATAAATACACCACCTGCTTACTGTCGCATACCGCTTTAAATGCCGCACGCAGTGCCACCTCTGTTTTACCGAAGCCTACATCACCGCATAAAAGTCTGTCCATAGGCACGCTTTTTTCCATATCGGCTTTGACTTCCTCGATGCTTCTCAACTGGTCTGTAGTTTCTGCATACGCAAACGTGTCCTCAAATTCACGCTGCCACGCTGTGTCCTCGGAAAAAGCATACCCTACCGTATTCTCACGCTTTGCGTAAAGCTTAATAAGCTCTTTTGCAAGCTTATCGGTAGACTCCTTGACCTTATGCCTTTGCTTGCTCCATTCCTGGGTGCCTAACTTATTTACCTTTACGGTCTTTTCGTCACCTTTTCCGCTATATTTATACAGCATCGAAAGCTGGTCAACAGGAACATATAAAACATCCGAATCTCTGTATTGCAGTTTCAGATAATCCTTTGAAATACCCTCAACCGTCATTTTTGTTATCCCCTGATACACCGCTATACCGTGTGCGGCGTGGACAACATAGTCGCCCACCGAAATATCATTATATGACTTAATCCTGTTCTGTGCCTCTTTATGGCGTTTTTTTCGTGAGTCCTCCGCTTTAAATATTTCCTGTTCCGACACAAGAACAAGCTTTAATTCGGGATATTCAAATCCTCCCGAGCTTACACCGTTTACTATTACCGTCTCGCCCTTTTTAAAGGATTTATCTTCACTTATCCGTGCCGATATACCACGCTCGTTAAATACACCCGCAAGATTTTTTGCACGTCCCTCCGTTACGGCAAGTACGATTACAGTATAGCCTGTTTCCTGCCAACGCTTTAAATCCTCAAACAGATACTCAAGCTTACCATGGAATGATACTGTAGTTTTGGACTCTATACTCTCAAGATGCCTGAATGTAAAATCATTTTTCGTGTGTGAGAGCATCTCAAAAGCCGTAAGCCTCATACCCGAAAGTGCTAAAATAACCTCTTGCTGTGTTTTATACAGTTCTGTCTTTGTATCTGCAATAACGCCCTTTAATTTGAGTTCAGTAAACTGTTCGTGTTTTTCCCATAAAAAAGCTTTCATTCTCTCGCACACACGCTTAGGATCTATTACAAACACAGTAGTATCAGCATCAAAATAATCAAGCACTGACGGTATACCGCCGTATATCAGCGACACATATTTATCGACTGACGGGAAAGTATGACGTTCGGAAAACTGCTCAATATCCGCCTCTAATGTTTTTGCATAATCTCCATCGCCCTTGCGTTTTGCGTTTTTTAGTCTGCGTGACAGCTCGACTATTATTTCCTCACGGCGTTTGGGTGAGTATAGTGCCTCCGTCACAGGGATTATCTGTACCGAGTCTATGTTTTCAAGTGTCCTTTGCGTATCTGCATCATAGCTTCTTACAGAATCAATTTCGTCGCCCCAGAATTCCAGACGGACAGGATCTTTCATGCCGGGTGCAAACACGTCACAAATTCCGCCCCGCATTGAAAACTGACCTACGCCCTCTGTAATTTCCTCACGTTTATAGCCCATAGCTACAAGCTTTTCGCCAAGCTCTGACACACTGCACTCATCGCCTACATTCAGCTTCAGCGTGTTTTTTATAAACCGTTTCTTTTCGGCTGTATATGTCATAATTGCATCAACCGATGCTACTACAGTAACGTTGCCCGTAAGTATTTTATTAAGCACAGCAAGACGTGCATTTTCGTTTGCACGTCCCATTGTTTCGATATTGTAATATACGTATTCCTTTGACGGAAATATCACCGCATTATCAGTGTAGAGCCGTAAATCCGACAGTACGGCACGTGATTCCATATCCGAATACGTTATAATAAGCGTATTTGCCGACATTTTTGAAGATATTGCAGAAATCAACTGTGCCTGTGCCGTCTGGGCAACGCCCGAGACTGACACTGAGCCGTTTTTGAGGTTTTTTACTATCCCCTCAAAAGGACGGTAGCCGTCAAGCATATTAATCAAATTCATATTATCCATTATACTTATTCATTGCGCTATCTGCGCCTCTTGCTATAATTTCACATACCGCCTTATCAGCACGAATAATCGTGTCCTCAAGTACGGGAATTTCGTCCTTTGTAAATTTTCCCAACACAAAATCCTTTAAATCATAGTCCTCGTGTTTCGGTGCACCGACACCAATTCTTACACGATTAAATTCGTCTGAATTAAGCATATATATTATGTTTTTAAGTCCGTTATGACCACCTGCACTGCCTTTTTTTCGTATACGCAGTCTGCCTGTGTCAAGGGCTGTGTCATCACTTATTATAATAACATTATTTACAGGTATCTTATAAAACTTTACAAACTCGGAAATACTCTCACCGCTCAAGTTCATATACGTTTGCGGCTTCACTAAAATGACACGTTCTCCGTTTATGTCACATTCGCCGTAAAGTGCCTTGAACTTAAGTTTTTTTACCTTTACACCAAGTCTGTCGGCTATATAGTCTATCGTGTGAAAGCCTATATTATGCCTTGTCATCTCATATTGTTTCCCAGGGTTTCCCAGTCCCGCAACTAAATACATACATATTCTCCCTACTATCTATTTTAATGCTTGTCTTGCTGAATTTATGTCGGAATTAATTTGTGTTTTAATCTCGTCAAGGCTCGAAAATGTTATTTCGTCACGTATTCTGTCAACAAGCTCAACGGTTACAATTTTGCCGTATATATCGGAGTCAAAATCAAGAATATGGCTCTCAACAGTAATTTTATCTGCACCGAAGGTCGGGTTATTACCGATATTTATGACCGATTTATATCTGTCATCACCAATTATGGTATAGCCCATATATACGCCGTTTTCAGGCAGCAGCTTATCGGGTGCATATCCGATGTTTGCCGTAGGTATACCTATCCTTCGCCCGTTTTGCAAGCCCTTTTCGACCTCGCCCATTATAAAATACGGTCTGCCAAGCATAGCGTTTGCCGATACAATATCACCGTCTGATATAAATTGGCGTATTTTCGTACTTTTTACTGTGTGTTGATTTTGTTTTATTTCTTCGGTTACAATTACACTAAATCCGAACTCCTCGCCCAGCTTACGCAAAAGCTCCGTGTCACCCTCCGCCTTATAGCCAAATCTATAGTCATATCCTACGCATACAGCTTCAGGGTTGATTTTTGTCACAAGCATCTCTACAAATTCACGAGGAGACAATTGCATCAGTTCTCTGTCAAACTCACGTATGTACACACTGTTGACACCCATTTCCGATAACAGCTTGAGTTTTTCACGTTCTGTCGTAATAAGCTTTGTATCCTCGTTATTTGTAATTCTGCGTGTATGTCCGTTAAAAAGCAGTACACAACCAATACAGTCATGCTCCTTAGCATATCGGCACATATTATTTATTATATGCGTATGTGCTCTGTGAAGTCCGTCAAAGTTTCCCAGTGCAACTGCTGTTTTTTTATCTGTAATTGCATTACCGCGAATTATCTGCATTTATTATTCCACCTTTAGCTCCAAAATGATTTAACAAGCACAAGACGCATATCGTCAAGTCTTGACACGCATAAAAAACGTCCGTCTGCACCGTAAACCCGATATGCTTGTCCCTCGTTACCCTTTCGCCATGTCATTCGTACACCATTTATTATACTCTTTTCCTGCTTTTCATTGAGATATATAGCAGGCAAATCCAAAAACAGCGAATCTGTAGGCTTTAATAACGCTTCAATGTCTGAAGCATTTTCAAGCTCGTCCAATGTAATTGCATCGTCAATTGAAAATCCTGCGGTATACGTACGTCTTAGCTTGCACATTATTGCACCGCATCCCAGACGTGTTCCTATATCGTCACAAAGTGAGCGTATGTACGTACCCTTTGAGCAATGAACGTCAATTGTGACATACGGTATTGATATATCTAAAATATCTATCGAAAATATATTTATCGGTCTTGGCTCACGCTCTGTTTCAATGCCGTCTCGGGCAAGCTCATACAGCTTTTTACCATTTTTCTTTATAGCACTGTACATTGGCGGTATCTGCATACTCTCGCCTATAAATTCACTTATTGCACTGCGTATTTCAGGCTCTGTCACCAACACTGCATTTTCCTCGGTTATTACACCCTCGCTGTCGAGTGTATCCGAACGTTTACCAAGCTCCAGTACGGCACGATATTTTTTATCGCTTGATGTCAGCATATCCGATGCACGTGTAGCATTGCCTATGCATACAGGTAAAACACCTGTAGCAAGCGGGTCAAGTGTACCAGTATGCCCCACTCTGCGTGTTGCACATTTCTTACGTAATATCCCCACAATATCGTGCGATGTTTTACCCTGTGGCTTGTCAATAATTATTATTCCGTTCACTGTATTTCACCGCCACACGCCTTGGCTATTAGTTCTTCTGCCTTACTTATGTCATCTGTCGCAATTGTACAGCCTGCCGCCTTTGTATGGCCACCGCCGCCGAATTGCAGTGCAACCTTTGAAACATCAGCATCGCCGTTTGAACGCAGACTGACACGTATTCCGCCCGTTATCTCTTTTAAAGATGCGGCAATTTGTGTGCCACGTATACGACGTGGAATATCGACCGTACCTTCAATATATTTCGGTGTGAGATTAAATGATTTTGCAAACTCATTTGTAACAGACACCATACGTACTTTTCCGTCATAGTATGACTTTATTCTCTTAACGAGCTCTGCCTTTAAAAGCTCCTCATCTATATCCACACAGTCAAACAACATTCTTGATATCTCTGCATGGTTTATATCGTAGCTTACTAAATCTGCCGCAATCATAAACGTCTCCGATGACACATTGGAATACGCAAAACCGCCCGTATCCGAGCAAATTGCAGTGTATAAATAACCCGCAATCTCACGGTTTATATCTATATCCATTGCTTTAAACAGAACATACAAAATCTCGCCTGTAGCTGAAGCATCAGGCACTACGAGGGATGCATCTCCAAACCCGTCATTAGTTTTATGATGGTCGATATTGATAACCTTATCGGCGGTCTCCAAAAGTGATGCACGCTTTCCGATACGGCCCATATCACCGCAGTCAAGGACAATACACGTGTCATATTGGGGCAGTTCATCGCCGTATAATACGACTTCGTTTGAAATAAAATCAAGCCGTTTTTCAATGCTTTCCTCTGCGCATATAACTGACGGTATACCCATATTCATCAATACGCACCGCATAGCCTGACAGGATGCGACAGCATCGGCATCTGCACTGATATGTGGAAGAATAACTGCCGATTTTGCACTTTTTATAAGTTCGATTATTTGTTCCATATACGTTACCTCTCTGTTATGTCGGAATATAAGCTCCAAAAGCACCGCATTCTTGATATAACAGCGTGTCTTTTGGTATTTCTGATACAGAAAACAAGTAACGGTAGAGACTCCCCCTACCGCCACATCTTTATTTAATGTTTTTTAACAGCTTGTCAATGTGAGCGCCATGCTCTATCGAATTGTCGGGCTCAAATATGAACTCGGGCGTATAACGCAAATTTACACGCTTTCCAATTTCACGTCTTATAAAGCCTGCGGCACTGTTAAGCCCTGCCATGGCTTTTTCTTTTGTTTTTTCGTCACCCATAACGGAAATATACGCCTTTGCATAGCGTAAATCGTTAGTGACGCTTACCGAAACAACGCTTGTCATAACAGGTATGCGTGAATCCTTAAGCTCACGTATAACATTTGCAAGTTCACGCATTATCTCGCCGTTTATCTTATCAATTCTTGCCATATATTTCCTTTCTTAAATACAGAGGTATTATCTTTCAACTTCCTGCATTTCAAAGCACTCTATAGTATCTTCCTCTTTTATGTCGTTAAAGTTTTCTATTCCGATACCGCACTCGAACTTTTCAGTTACTTCCTTGGCATCGTCTTTAAATCTCTTTAGGCTGACAATCTTGCCCTCGTGGATAATAATACCGTCACGAACAACACGAACAGACGCATTTCTTGAAATTTTACCCTGTCTTACGTAACAGCCTGCAACCATACCTGCATTAGGCACACGGAACGTCTGACGAACATCTGCATAACCGAGAACAACCTCTTTAAATTCAGGATCAAGCATACCCTTCATAGCAGACTCTATTTCCTCAATTGCCTGATAGATAACTCTGTAAAGACGGATATCTACATCGTTCTGCTGGCTCATTGCCAACGCACCTGCATCGGGACGTACGTTAAATCCTACGATAATAGCGTTTGATGCATTAGCAAGCATTACGTCCGACTCGTTTACAGCGCCGACTCCGCCATGGATTACACGTACTCTTACTTCGTCATTTGAAAGCTTCTCAAGGCTCTGTCTTACCGCCTCAACCGAACCCTGAACGTCGGCTTTAACGATAATCGGGAGTTCCTTCATATTGCCCTCATCAATCTGGCTGAAGAGGTTATCAAGAGATACCTTAACAACAGAGTTAAACTTATCCTCCTGAATTTCCTGACGTCTCTGCTCCGCAACATCACGTGCAAGTTTTTCATCCTTAACAACGATTAAATCGTCACCGCCTGAGGGTGCCTCGTTAAGTCCCTGAATTTCCACAGGAACTGACGGTCCTGCCTCTTTTACTCGTCTGCCCTTATCGTTTACCATTGCACGGACATGACCTACGGAGGTACCGCACAGGATTACGTCACCCTGTCTTAATGTACCGTTCTGAACAAGAACCGTAGCAACAGGACCTTTACCCTTATCAACACGTGCCTCAATTACAGTACCCTTAGCGTATCTGTTCGGATTTGCCTTAAGCTCCTTCATATCCGCAACAAGAAGTACCATTTCAAGAAGTCCGTCAATATTGATTTTTTTCTTTGCGCTTATCTCGACACAGATTGTATCTCCGCCCCATTCCTCGGGAACAAGTTCATGCTCCATAAGGCTCTGTTTTACACGGTTTACATCTGCATTCTCTTTATCTATCTTGTTAATTGCGACAATTATTTCTACTCCTGCTGCCTTTGCATGGTTAATAGCCTCGATTGTCTGCGGCATTATACCGTCATCGGCGGCAACTACAAGTATTGCAACGTCCGTTACCTGTGCGCCTCTTGCACGCATAGTTGTAAACGCTTCATGACCCGGAGTATCAAGGAATGTGATGTCACGGTCGTTAAGTCTTACGCTGTATGCACCGATATGCTGTGTGATACCACCTGCCTCGGTTGTAGTTACGTTGGTGTCACGTATAGCATCAAGGAGCGATGTTTTACCATGGTCAACGTGTCCCATAACAACTACTACGGGCGGACGTTCAACCAAATCCTCGGGTTTATCCTCCTCGTCAACCTCCATCATCAGCTTATCTTCCTTTGATAGGACGATTTCCTTTTTAACGGTTATTCCGAACTCTGATGCTATAAGTTCTGCTGTGTCATAGTCAATTGCCTGATTTACCGTTGCTATGATACCAAGCATCATAAGCTTCTTTACGACTTCTGCTACACCCTTGCCCATTCGTGCGGCAAAATCGCCTACCGTTATGGCATCGGGTACTTCTATCTCTGTTATTACAACAGGCTTCGGCTTTGGAGCAGCTTTCTTTTCTTTTTCGAATTTATTATTAGGCTGTTTTGAAAAACGCTTGTCGTTCTTCTTATTCTTGTTCTTTTCACGACGATTAATACCTATATCGTCCGCAAATTTTTCAAGCTGTTCGTTCTTTTCGAGTTTTTTAAGGTCGACGTTTGAAGAACGAGTATCAACCATACGGCTCTTTTTCTCACTCTTAACTCTGAACTCCTCGTTGCCTTCCTCTGAACCCATTGCAGACAAATCAACACGTACACCTGTCTGTTTCTTGGCAGGATTTATGTGTTTCTTCTGCTTTTCTTTTTCTTTCTTTTCTTTTTCCTCGGCTTTACGCTTTGCCCTTGCTTCAGCCTCGGAGGCTTCACGTGCCTTACGTTTTGCCTCTGCCTTAGCCTTCTCCTCTGCCTCACGTGCCGCCTCTTCTTCCTTAGCCTTTTCCTCTGCCTCTTTTTTAGCTTTAGCATCGGCTTTTTCTTTTTTATCTTTGTCGGCTTTACGTATTTCCTCTATCTCCTCAGGCGTTAACATATTATCCTGTGTCAGTATATCCACTACCATAGCAGCCTGCTCGTCGGTAATAACGCTTGATGAGGACTTAACTGTCTCACCGTACTCGGCAAGCCTTGCTATTACCTCCTTATTTACCGCCTTAAATTTCTTTGTAACCTCTCCAAGTTTGGTTGCTGATGTCTCTGCCATATTACATCACCCTTTCTCTGTTTGGATTAAGATATTATATATATCTGAAATCGCCTTAGCGAAATTATTATCGTTTACGGAAACGACTGCTCTGTCCGCATCTGCACCAACCCAATGTCCAAGCTCTGACATATCCGAGCATTGTATAATACTGACATTGTAGCTAATACATGCATTGCGTATTGCTTTTGCGGTGTTCTCCGATGCATCACTGGCGAGAATGACAAGCTTTGCAGTGCCTGATTTTATCATTTTCTCACATATAAATGTACCTGTCGACACCTTGCCCGCACGCTTTGCAAGACCGAGCATCCCCAATAATTTTTTCAAATCATTTCCTCCAGCTTAGTATAAAGTGTATCATTAGACTCACATTTTAAGTGACGTTCCAATACGTTTTTTTTGCGAGCCTTTCGGATGCATTGAATGTCCTTACAAACATACACGCCTCTGCCTGTGTTTTTGATGTTCCCATCAGGTTCAGGCGTATTTGTACGGTCATTGTACGTAATGCGTATAAGTTCCTGTAACGGTTTATGCTCCCTGCAGGCTATACACATTCTGAGCGGTATATGCACCATACGTATCACCCTTATTCCTCGCCTGCGGATATGTCTATTTTCCAGCTTGTAAGCTTCGCCGCAAGACGTACATTCTGTCCCGACTTGCCTATTGCAAGAGAAAGCTGATGTTCAGGCACCTTAACCTTTGCACTCTTATCCTCCTCATTAAGCTCACAAGACAATACTGTTGCCGGTGAAAGAGCCTCTGTAATAAATTCCTGCGGATTTTCGCTCCACTTTATTATATCTATCTTTTCATTTCTGAGTTCGTCATTTATTGCCTGAACTCTCATACCCTTTGTGCCTATGCATGCACCCTGTGCATCAATGTCGCTGTCATTTGAAAATACGGCAATCTTTGTTCTTGAACCGCCCTCACGTGCAATTCCTTTAATTTCTACTATACCCTCCTCAATTTCGGGTACTTCCTTTTCAAAAAGCTTCTTTACAAGACCTGGGTGCGTTCTTGAAAGTATGAGCTGTGTGCCTTTATAGCCTGAACGAACATCACTTACGTAAAAACGCATTGAATCGCCCTGGGCATATTCCTCACCATCGGGCTGTTCACGCTTGGGGAGAATAGCATCAGCATCGGGATACTGCTCCACTCTTACGAAAACTTTATCCGCTTCTTTAAGCATTATCGTGCCGTTTACAAGTCCGAGCGAATGTTCCTGATGCTCGTTTGTAATTATTCCTCGCTCCGCCTCACGTATACGCTGTGTAACTACCTGTTTTGCTGTCATAGCACTCATTCTGCCAAAATCCTTAGGTGTTACTTCGACATTTGCAATATCTCCTATATTGTATTCGCCCGATATGTCTCTTGCATCTTCAAGAGAAATTTGCTCTCTCGGATCGTCTACAAGCTCGACAACCTCTTTTTGTGCATAAACGTGAATTTCACCTGTCTTTCTGTCGATTGATACAAGTACGTTCGGATCGTCGTTTTTGCCCTTGTAATAATTCTTCTTGTATGCCGCAACCAAAGCTGCCTCAAGTGCATCTAATATTACGTTCTCGTCAATCCCCTTTTCAAGACACAAATCTTTTATAGCTTTTATTAACTCGTTCATTTTTTTGTAATTTTCTCCTTTCACAGTCTTGTGAGTTATTTATTTTTTCAGAGTCCCCTCTGTTATTGTTAAAAGTCAAATTTCAATCTTATGTGAACTGCTTCTTTTAGCGGTATTTCAATATTCTCACCGTCATATTCGACAGTTGCCGTCTTATCTTTGTACGCTTTGAGCGTTCCCGAAAATTCTTTTACTCCGTTTTTGGGTGCATACAGCTTAACATCAACTTCACGTCCGATATAGTAGAGAAATTCACGTTCCTTTTTCAGCTTCCTGTCAACACCGGGTGATGAAACCTCCAAAGAATATTCATTTGCTATTATATCCTCACGGTCAAGCACTACCTCTACCGCACGTGAAAACGCTTCACATTCGTCTATGCCCACACCGCCCTCGCGGTCAATATAATAGCATAAAATCCCATTTGTGTATGAAACGTCTACTATATATACTCCAAGGCTTTCGGCTGTAGCCTCTGCAAGCTCCAAAGCCTGCGTTTCTGTTTTATTCGCCATACGATTTCTCCCTTGCTTATCCGGATTACCGCTCCTCACTCCCTGTCACGAAAGCAAAAGGTGCGTTTTTCTGTTTTAAAATCAATAAATTCCCTAATAGATAAATGAAAGAGTGCGACCTAAACGCGCACTCTTGGAAAGATACTATATTCCAGAACATAACCATAATACCACAAAAATCCGATTTTGTCAAGCTTTATCTTAATATATCGTTATTTTGTACAATTTTACGTTCTTTCATTCTTTATCTGTATTAATTACATCTAAATTATTGCGGTGATACTGCTTCAGATGTCGGTACAGGCTCAGGTGTCGGCGGTGTATACGTCTGAACTACGCCGTTTATCAAGCACAATTCATCGTTTGTAAGCGTTGATGATTTGTAGCCGTTTAACGTTGCCTTGTTTGTTGTTCTCACATATCCGCCCTTTGTTGTATAGCCGTCTGACATAAGCTGCGGTGTAGAATTAGGATTGGCATACGACATTTTCGATGTGTTTGCATTTACAAACATCTCACTCACAAGCGCCTCAAGTTCAGGCATATTCGGAACTAATACCGAGCCGTTTGAACTCTCGTTCATATTATCTCCTGCAATTGTTTCACTGCGTATTCCTGCCGATGTCAAGTTTGCCAAATACCTTGAATATTTTATAACGTCGCCTACGGTCAGGTTTGTATCAACCTCATTCATTATATCCGAGAATATGGAGGGGAGTTTATTTATAAGTGATATGTTAAGTTTCTGCTCAACAAGCGTTTTTATAAACTCCTGCTGTACCTTTATTCTGTCCTCGTCACCGTTTACATAAGTCTTTCTTATGTGTGTTACAGGGTCCTCGTTACCCTTTCTGTATCTTAAAAGATGCACTATCTCCTTGCCGTTAAGCTCACGTGTGCCTGGCGGCAGATTTATATGCAAATCCTGTACCGGGTCATCATAGACCATACCCACTCCGTCATTATACAAATCAGGTATTGTAAATGTAACAGGTCCTATACTGTCCATAACCTTCTCCATAGTTGAGAACGAAAAATCAATATAGTAATTTATCGGCACGCCCGTAAGCCTCGATACAGCCTCACAAGTACCTAATGCACCTGCTATTTTTCCGTTTTCGGAATACGCATGAGCGGCATTAACTTTTTGGTATCTGTTACCCACATACATTCTTAAGTCACGAGGTACAGACAGCATATTAATTGTATTTTGTTCTGTATCGTAAGATGCAAGCATCATAGCATCGGTACGCAAGCCATCGGCATCCGTACACATAACAAGCACATTAATAACACCGCCGTTACCAGGTGATGTCAGGCTTGTGCCCATACTTGCACGCATCTTCGCCGCTCCGCCCGTGAAGTCAATGCCCATTACACCGCAAAATACAACAAGCAGAACACAAATCACTATACCGAGTGACTGAAAATATTTCTTCACAAAACTCTTATTCACGTTTTCCCCTCTTCTCTGTCAGTATCAATCGTCCAACTTTAGTATGTTATCAACTGCGACAGTTATTCCCAATTTAGCGGATTCATACGTCAATCCGCCCTGCATATATGCTATATACGGCTCTCTTATGGGAGCATCTGCGGAAAGCTCTATTGACGCACCCTGAATAAAAGCACCAGCCGCCATTATTACCTGATCCTGATATCCCGGCATATCCCACGGCTCGGGTACTACAAAACTGTCTATCGGGGCACCCTTTTGTATGCCCTGTATAAATGCTATCATTTTATCCTTGTCACCAAACTTGACCGACTGAATTATGTCATGTCTTTCGCCGTTGGGTGCGGGATCTGTTTCAAAGCCCAATATAGAAAACGCAGATGCGCATAAAATTGCCGCCTTAAGTGCCTGCAATACCGTATGGGGTGCCATAAACAATCCCTGGTATGCCTGACGGTTAAACCCAAGTGTTGCGCCACATTCTCTGCCTATTCCCACACACGTCATTCTGTATGAGCAAAGCTCTACTAAGTCACGTCTGCCTGCTATATATCCGCCTGTCGGTGCAAGACCGCCCCCGGGATTTTTTATGAGTGAGCCTGCAATAAGGTCCGCACCAAAATCTGTCGGCTCATATATGTCTGCAAATTCACCGTAGCAGTTATCAACCATACATACAGTATCGGGCGAAATACTCTTTACAAATTTGACAATATCGCCTATTTTCTCGGCACTGTATGTCGGTCTCCAGCCATAGCCCTTTGAACGCTGTATCATAACGGCACGGATTTTTTCTGTTTTTAATATTTTTTCGGCATTTTCATAATCAATATCGCCGTTAATAAGCTCAAGCTCTTTATATTTTACCCCAAAATCCTTCAGCGAGCCGTTTCCGTCCTTGCCCGCAATTCCAATAACTTCTTCTAAGGTGTCATACGGCTTACCTGTAATTGCAAGCATAGTATCACCCGGTCGCAAAACGCCATACAGCATAGTTGCAAGCGTGTGAGAGCCGTTCACCCAATTATGTCGCACCAATGCGTCCTCCGCACCAAACACCTGTGCATAAATCTTATCAAGCGTGTCTCTGCCATCATCATCGTAACCGTAGCCCGTAGTCGGCATAAAGTGACGTTCAGAGACCTTGTTATCGGCAAACGCACGCATAACCTTAAGCTGATTAAATTCCGCTATTGCCTCAATCTCTTTAAACTTGTCCTCAACAGCACGCTGTGCATCTTCAATGAGCAATGATGCACGCTGTGACACACCAAATGCGTTGTATATATATTCAGTATTGTTCATTATATAAATAATCCTTTTAAATCTGTTTTAATATACGCTTTGCGTATATTATACCATAGCCACGAACGTGGCGTATAATGGTATAATATTGTCCATCTGCGGTTTTTGAGCCGTTGCGAAAAATAATCGCAGGGACATAGCGATTCAAGCAGTATAATATATGCTTTGCGTATATTATACCATAGCGGATATGCTTTGTCAAATAAAATCACTAATATTTTACTCTTTCAGCCAAATTATACAAAAATATTACAAAGTCATCAAAAAAGTATTAAAATCCAAAAAAAACTTGTTTTATGCCAATTATTATGCTATAATTATGCTATAATCGTGAAAGGACGGTATTTGCTGACATCGTTCAGCTTTTATGGGTATTATGATGAACAGTGCTTATATTTATTTACAGCTATACAGATTATTTGACAACAATACTCCCTTGCCGATAGACTGCGGTCAATTGTGTAACAGTGCCTGCTGTAGCGGAGACGATTCGGGAATGTTCTTGTTCCCCGGCGAAACAGAGGTATATAAATTGCTCAGCCCCGAATCAATGAAAATAGAAATGTCTGACTTATCGTATAGCTATAACGGAAAGGAATACAAGACACCTATACTTTTTTGTGACGGAGATTGTGACAGATATGTCCGTCCGCTTGCCTGTCGTATTTTCCCTTTGACACCTGTGCTGAATGAATCGGGCAATATAGAAATCATAGTAGATCCACGGGCAAATAGCGTATGTCCGTTAGCAAAAACTTTTACATTGAGCGAATACGATGAAAACTTCATAAAATCGATTAAGAAAGCTTTTATTTTGCTCAATAAAAATAAACGTGTACATTCATTTATGATTGAATACACAAAATATATAAACGAGTTTAACAGGTTTTTTAAATAACAAAGGGGAAAAGAATGGGATTTTTTAGAAAGAATACGCATAATATATCACAAGACGCATCAGATTTGACTGAAGAAATCAAGGTCACAGCACCTGAAATAGACGATGATTTTGACGAACAAGACAACACTGTTGAAATATCACGTGAGGACTTTCACGAAATGGCAGAATTAAATATGCAAGATGCGATTGAAAGCGGTACAGCTCAAACAGCATCCGTGTCTGATGCAGAAGAAATATCAGACAGTGCAACCGATGATGCCGTTGACACGCACGATACTCCGAGTGAGTTTGTGCCCTCCGACACCGCAAACGACTTTGATTCGGACGATGATTTTGATTTTTCAATAGCGACTGATGCGGACAAATCAACAGACATTGAGCTTGATTTACCTCAATCGGAGCCTGAGCCTGAAATCGAAAGGAAACCCCGAATGACCTTTAGCGAGTTTCGCACCAAACACAAAAAGGGCTTGATGGCGGCCTTGATAACAGTATTATCTTTTTTAGCGCTATGTATGTGTTTATACATATACGGCTGTGCAACCGTTCCGCAGGGTGTTATGGGACGTAATATCTACATTGAAGATATTGACGTAAGCAACCTTACTTTTGATGAGGCACTGCAAAAGGTGAAGTCCAACACACTGCTTGACGACTGCAATCTGACACTGTCATGCCGTGGCAAAAGTTTTACAATAAGCGGAATTGATGTAGGACTGACTGCACGGGTAGAAGAAACCGTTGATAAGGCAATGCGTTACGGAAAAACAGGCAATATCTTTATAGACGGCTTTGCAAATTCACTTCAGGTTCTTTTTAAGCATACAGTAGTACCTTCTGCAAATGTGAACGAACAAATTTTGCGTAATAAGCTTACGGAATTTGGCAATATTGTATATGGCGAGCTTGTAGAGCATAAGCTTGAAGTGGGCGACGGCAAAATTATATGTACACCTGGTCACACAGGATTTTCAGGCAATACCGATACAGCATACGAACAAGTAAAAGCATCAATCGACAACGACTCATTCTACGGAATACGTGTAACGCTTGAATCTGCACCGCCAAAAACTCTGACAATTGAAGATATTGATGCTTTTGCATACGCAAATCCACGGGATGCAGCATTTTCAATCGAAAACAACACTGTAACAGTTGTTCCCGAGGTCTGGGGCAGATACCTTGATATTGAGGAAGCAAAGCAATATGTTCCGCAGATTTACGAGGGCGGCGAAATCGTCAATATTCCGTTCTATTCATCAGAGCCGTCGGTAAAAGCTGATGATCTCAGTGCAAAGCTGTTTAACGCAACGCTCGGTTCGTATGCAACATCGTACGGCGGTTCGAGTGCCAACAGAGCCGCAAATGTTGCAAATGCGGCGGGCAAGATAAACGATACAGTTCTTGCACCGGGCGATGTGTTCTCATTTAACACAACAGTCGGCAAACGTTCAACAGCGAACGGCTTTTATACAGCACCCGAATACGCTAACGGTCAGACAGTTATGGGCGTGGGAGGCGGTACTTGTCAGGTATCAACAACGCTTTATAACGCTGTACTGTATTCAGATTTATCAATAGTCTCACGGCTTAATCACATGTTTGCTGTAGGTTATGCACCGTTAGGACAGGATGCAACAGTTACCGATTCGGGAATAGACTTTAAGTTCTCAAACAATACCGACTATCCCATAAAAATCGTTGCAACAACAAGTGGCGGTCAAATAACAGTAAGCATTTTAGGAACACAGCGTGATGTTCCTCATACAGTTAAAATTCAGAACGAGACATCTCAATCCGAGGGCAACCGAACTGTACGTTCCTACAGGCTTGTATATGATCCTCAAGGTAATCTGATACGCAAAGACGATTTGGGCAAAAGCTATTATATGGCTCACTAATTAAGTTCATCAGGAGGCTGCTGCATTATGCGGCGGCCTCTTATAGAGTTTTAGAAAGGTTTATTACAATGATTACATCACTCAAAAATGCGATAGGCACAGAAACGTCATTAAAAGCATACGTGCATAAAATACGCAAAGCATCGGGATTAAGCTTTGTTACGCTTCGTTACGGAAGGTATATGCTCCAGGCAGTATACATTCCCGACCTTTGCAAAACTCCAATAAGCGATATGTGCGAGGGAGCATATATAGAAGCGTATGCAACAGTTACTGAGGAAAAACGTTCAGAATACGGCTTTGAGCTTACGCTCAAAAGTTTTTCCGTATTATCAAAGCCTGAATGTGAAATGCCGATAACATCATCACAACCAACGCTAAGAGAGCAAATTGAGCATCGCAGTATATCTGTTAAATACGCAAAGGAACGTGATATTCTAACTGTACGCAGTGCTATGGAATATGCATATATTGAGTTTATGCAGTCGCAGGGCTTTATTTCAATAAACACTCCGAAAATTGTAGCATCACACAACAATGACGAGTATATCTCCGTAAAATACTTTGACAAAAACGCCTCACTTGCAAGCTCAACAGATGCGTCAAAAATCATAGCCGCAGGCGGATTGGACAAGGTGTATGAGGTAGGCGCAGGTTATTGCAAGCGTAACTCAAACAGCACCCGTCACCTGAATGAATATACGAGGTTAGACTTTGAACTGTCTTATGCCGCATCAGGTGATGTTCGTAACATTCTTAAAAACGTCGTACGTTATATAGATAATTATATTATAACAAACTATTCTGATGAATTGCAACGTCTTGAAATATCACCTAAAAGAATACAAGATATACCGTCAATGACGTACACCGATGCTTTGAAACTGTTAAACAAATCCCCCAAACAGCCAGACCTTGATCCGACAGATGAGAGAAAGCTGTCTTTATATGCTAAGGAAAATTTAAACAGTTCTCTTATATTTATCACTGATACACCGCCAAAGAAGCATCATATATATGAATTGGAAAACAGCGGTTTTGTGCTGTTATTTGACGGAACAGAAATAGCCTCGGGCGGTGAACATATTACGGAATATTCGTCACAGCTCAAACGCTTTACGGAACTCAGTCTTAATCCTGATGATTATGAAACCGTATTATCGGCACAAAAATACGCCCTCCCTCCTATGGGCGGAGCAACGATAGGGCTTGAACGTCTTGCAATGGCATATATTTCTCTTTCAGATATACGTGATGCTGTATTTATAGTCCGTGATATGCATTATATTACACCATAAGTAAATTTTAAAACTTTTTATAAAAAAAAGATTGACAAACCCTTCAAAATATTGTATAATATAATCTGTTGTTACATAGTATGTAACATGCCGATGTGGCGGAATTGGCAGACGCCCGGGACTTAAAATCCCGTGGGAAGAAATTCCCGTACCGGTTCGACCCCGGTCATCGGCACCAAAAGAAAACGACAATTTTCTACAAGAAAGTTGTCGTTTTCTTTTGTACTTTTCTCCTTTATCTTTTCTTTCTTCTCTATTATCTAAAAGAAAATTGTCATTTTCAGTTAACAGATAAGGGATAAGAGATAATAGATACAGATAATTTAATACACCCAAAAAGACAGGCTCCGAAAAACCCAAAACCCATCTTTTTAATATAGTGATTATCTCTGTACTCGTCCCGAAATATCTTACCGCTATAGGTAGTTATAAATTTACACAAAAATGTTGACAACGCAATTCTTTTATGATAGAATGGTAGTAAGAGGAATAACAACAGTTATTCTACCGCTTTATAAGGTATGTCTATAAAGACAAAAACCGCTTATCATGGCAGTGATAGGCGGTTATTTTTTTATGTGTTTCAACAGTTCAATCAATAAAGCCATAAAGACTATGGTTAATATCATTTGTATATGTTCCATACCTAACACCCCCATTCTATCAAGGTGTTAGAATAACCGCTCATCCTCTTACTGTAAAATATTATAACATTATAAATGTAGCTTGTCAAGTGGGACATATCCGTTTCCATCGTAAAGCCTTAGGTGCTACTATGTATTAATGAACAATTGAAGTTATTATATCCTAAGTTAAAATCTGATAAATAATCGGGATATCTGAATTGTTCGGCTGTTCGGACAAATGAAGCTGTTAAGACAGGTGTTTCACTCAAAAAGACAGGCTCGGAAAAACCAAAACCTGTCTTTTTGACATAGTAATTATCTCTGTACTCGTCCCGATCCGTCTCCGCCTGCAAGTGCGTCAACTTCTTCACGTGTTACAAGGTTAATATCACCGGGGATTGTGTGCTTTAAGGCAGATGCCGCAACACCAAATTCAAGTGCCTCCTTGAAGTTCTTTCCGTCTAAAAATCCGCATATTGTACCGCCCGCAAAGCTGTCGCCGCCGCCTACACGGTCAACTATCGGCGTAATTCTATATTCTCTTGAATGATAGAACTCGTCTGCCTCAGCAGAGTATATGCATGCCGACCAACCGTTGTCAGATGCAGAATGTGACACTCTGAGCGATGAAATGACATACTTAAATCCGAACTTCGCTACCATCTGCTTGAATATAGCCTCATAGCCCGAAAGGTTAAGCTCACCCGATGTAACATCAGTGTTTGCAGGTTTAAAGCCAAGCACCTTATCAGCGTCCTCCTCGTTGCCTATACATACATCAACATACTGCATAAGATTTGACATAACCTTCTGTGCTTTCTCTGATGACCACAGCTTCTTACGGAAGTTAAGGTCACATGATATGGTAACACCGTGCTCTTTTGCCGCTTTACAAGCCGCCTCTGTTACAACTGCCGCCGTATCTGATATTGCAGGTGTAATACCTGTGAAGTGGAACCAGTCTGCACCATCAAAAATCTTATCAAAATCGAAATCGTCAACCGTTGCTGTTGCAATTGATGAGTTTGCACGGTCATACGTAACGTTTGAAGGACGCATTGCGGCACCTGTTTCAAGGAAATATATTCCTAATCGGTCTCCGCCCTTTGCTATATTCTTTGTTTCTACACCGTATTTTCTTAGTGTCGCTACTGCACACTCACCGATGGGGTTTTGAGGAACTTTTGTTACAAACTCTGCATCGTGGCCGTAGTTTGCAAGTGATACTGCAACATTCGCTTCGCCGCCGCCATAGTTTATATCAAACTGTGTGGATTGTATGTATCTCTGATTTCCGGGTGTTGATAATCTCAACATTATCTCGCCCAATGTAACTATTTTTGCCATTATATTATACCTCTCTTATAGTTCTGCTCTTGCCTTCTTAATATTTTCAATGAATTTTTTAGCCGTCTC
>JAQXXM010000013.1 GCA_029226065.1 Clostridiales bacterium | reverse complement strand
TAATAATGGTAGTGATATTAACAACGAATCCGTTCCGCCCCAGGAACCCGCAGTACCTCCTGTATCGGATAATTGGTTCTGTACACAGTGCGGAGCAAGCAACGAACAAACCTCAAACTTCTGTACTAAGTGCGGAAACCCCAAAAAATAACATTGGACTGTAGAAAAACAACAAAAAGGGGGTGTTGCGTTAGCAGCACCCCCTTGTGGGGCTGAATGAATTTAGATGCAGAATTTGCGAAACGAAGTGAAATGCGGATTTATACGCATTTTACCTTGCCCGACGGCGTACGCGGGTACTCCGAGGGTGAGTTTCGCGGATAGTTTAAAGGCATTCAATACAAGAAATCCGCAAAAAATGCGGATTTCAACGTTAATTTATTATATGAAATTTAACAGGCATTGATTTGATGCCATTTTAAGCCTTTGAACGGTCTGCGCTAAATGCAACAGCCCCATTTTTTTACGGTGTTATATATATTCTCGTTCCCACGGGAATGGTGCTTGCAATAAAGTCGATGTCCCTTTTCTTAAGTCTGATACAGCCGTGTGAAAGCTTCATACCGACTCTGCCGTCATACTCCGTACCATTTTGCCACAACAGTACAGAATGAAGTGCATATCCACGGTAGAACACAAGGCACGGACCTACATAGTATGAGCCGTAATCCCAACGTGTCTTGTAATTATACTCAAATGAGCCTGTAACTGTAGGTGTAGACGGTGCGCCTATTGCACAGGTCGCCTCATAAATCGGTCGCCACTTATATTGCGAGCCTTGATATACACGTGTTTTATACTCACTAAGAGACACCCACACAAGATAACTTGTTCTGCTTGATATTCCGCTTCTGTTTACGAACATAGAATTGTAATACTGCTCTAAGTATGGGTCTTTGCTCATATAAATGTCAAGATACTCGATATTGTCCTTGACATCAAGCGTAACACCGACATTATCAGCGTATGTGCGTAATGCGATATAGACTGTGTTATCAATCATAACTGTTGGGTGCTGTGCCGTTACGTCTGCACCAAATATTGTTGTGTAGTCAGTTCCGACATTAAAAAACATATACTTATCAGCTATAGATATTACCTGTGTGTTATATGTACTGTCATATTTAGTATCGTATCCAACAGCCTTTGCAAGAGCTTCTGCAGGTACCATTGTAACGCCGTCAATAATTCTTGCGCCCCATATTCCTGTCGGCTTGCCGTCATAGTACAGATTTATCGACTTATCGTAAAGCGGATTAATAGTCACCGCAACGTCCGTTGATGCTGTTACATTTCCATTATCGTCTATATAGCTGTATGTAGGAAACGTCAGCTCCGAGCCAACATAGTATCTGTCAGTATAGTATACTATGCAGTCAAGACCGTCAACGGCGCGGATTTTAAATGATGTGCCTATGGTGTATTCAGGAACGTCAAATTCAAAAACGACTGTATCTGTATCAGATGATATATGTGCCGTTTTCTCGCCAAGTGATTTACCGTCAGATGACAGCAACTCAATTTTTGCATAAGAGTCTTTCATAAACATCGGTTTTGAAACTGTAGCTGTAACGGACACACGGTTTTGTGTTGCAGTTGTAGGCACTGCCGTAACGTCCGAAGTTTCTGATGTTTCTACTGCCTCATCTGTTAACGATACAGCAGTTTCCGTTTCGTTTGCTGAAAAAGCAATCGTTGAAGCAGATAATAGTGAAATGCAAAGAACAAGTGATAATATTTTTTTCATATTGGTCCTCCAACTTTGTGTCTTATAAATTAAAAAAATCCCCAATTAATTATACATTAATTGTATCATTAATAAGGGGGTTTGTCAATATCATTTATGATATTGTGAGCCTTGATTTATCATAAACGAACGGTAAATCTGTTCGGAGAGTACAACACGCATAAGCTGATGGGGGAGTGTCATTCTCCCAAATGACAGATGCAGACTGCATCTGCTCTTAACAGCGTCGCTAAGCCCTAATGAACCGCCTATTATAAATGTTATGTGGTTTGTACGGTTATATGATGACAGAATAGTCTGGGCAAGCTCGGTGCTTGAAAGAGTTTTCCCCTCTATACACAAAGCAATGGCATAAGAGTCGGGTTTGAGCTTTCTAAGAAGCTTTTCACCCTCACGTTCTTTTATGAGTTCCTTTTCCTTATCGGAGGCATTATCAGCGATACGTTCATCAGCCACCTCTACAATCTCAAAATCTGCAAAGCGTGTCATACGTTTTGCGTATTCCGCAATTGCATCAGTATAGAATTTTTCCTTTATTTTTCCAACGCAGAGTATAGATACTTTCATTTAATCAATGTCCTTAAAAGCTGTTATTTTACATCGGTCGGCAATCTGTAACGTCACATCGTCACCAACTTTCACGCCGTTATCAGTAAGATAGTTATACGTTTCCATCTGAGCAATGTCAGGCATATTGTTCTTTTCACTCAAATGACCGAGCATAAGCTGTTTTGTACCGCTTTTTACAAGCTCAAGTGCAGTTTCTGCCGCAACCTTATTTGACAGATGACCTATGTCACTTAATATTCGCTGTTTAAGTGCAAACGGATATTCCCCAAACCGAAGCATATCTATATCGTGATTAGATTCGAGAAGCACGCTGTGACAGCCCGACAGATGTGATAATATACCCTGTGTTATAATACCTGTATCTGTAGCTATAGCAATACGCTTTTTGCCGTTATCAAATATATATCCGCAGGGGTCTGATGCATCATGGGATATTGAAAATGGCGTTACGCCGATACCTGAAACGTCATACGTAATATCGGTTGACACCTCATTTATAAGCTCATCGGAGATTTTGCCGAAGTCGCTGTTTATATGCGTGCCGTGTGTGGCAAATACAGGAATGTTATATTTCCTTGCAAGTATTCCTACGCCTTTTGTATGGTCGATATGCTCATGAGTGACAAATATGGCATTGAGCCGATTGGGCGATACGGCGAGCTTTTCAAGATTTTCTGTGGCACGTTTGCCCGACATTCCGCAGTCCACGAGTATATTTATTTTTCCATCAGTTATAAGTGAGCAGTTGCCCGATGAACTGCTTATTATGGAATATAGTTTCATTAGTTATACCTTCTGTTTATAAATGAAAAATAGGGATGTAAAAAACAGTCTGCATCTATTTTTCGCATCCCTTTTAGTCTTAGATGTATTCATCCTCTACAACTTGTATTCTCTGTATGTTTCCGCCAAGTGCGATGAACTTATTTTCAAAATTTTCATAACCACGGTCAATGTGATAAATATCACGTATCTCGGTTGATCCCTCTGCCATAAGCCCTGCAATAATCATTGCCGCACCTGCACGAAGGTCCGTAGCCTTGACTTCAGCTCCTATAAGTTTTGAAACTCCGTCTATAATCGCAAGCTTGCCTTCAACTCTGATATTGGCACCCATACGCTTTAGCTGGTCTACATACCTAAATCTGTTATCCCACACACCCTCACGTGCCATTGACGTACCGCATATTGTCGTAAGGAACGTTACAAGCTGTGGCTGCATATCCGTAGGAAAACCAGGATAGGGAAGTGCGATAAAGTTTATCTTTTTAAGTACGTCACCATCGTTCACCCAGACGTGCGCCGTATCGTCACCATATTCGACATTTACGCCTGCCTCAATAAGCTTTGAACCGATTATTTCAAGATGACGCGGTATTATGTTATGAAGTGTCACATCTCCCCGTGTTGCCGCCGCCGCAATCATAAATGTTCCTGCCTCTATCTGGTCGGGTATAATTGCGTAGCAACCGCCGTGAAGTGATGGCACACCCTTAATTCTTATAGTATCAGTACCTGCGCCTCTTATCTGTGCACCGCATGCATTTAAGAAGTTTGCAAGGTCAACAACGTGCGGTTCTCTTGCCGCACCCTCAATAGTTGTAGTGCCGTCTGCCAATACAGATGCAAGAATAGCATTTACAGTTGCGCCTACAGATACAATATCAAAGTAGACGTGTGCACCCTTAAGCTTTTCTGCCTTTGCCGCAACAATGCCTCGTGACGTATCAACCGTAGCACCCATAAGCTCAAAACATTTTATGTGCATATCTATAGGGCGTGTACCAAAATCACAACCTCCGGGCGGATCAACGCTGAACTGGTTAAATCTGCCCAAAAGTGCACCCATAAGATAGCTTGAGCCTCTCATTCGTCTTGTAAGCTCGCCAAGCGGCTCGTATGAACTAACCGCCGAGCAATCTATTTCAACAATATTATTATCTATATAAGAAACCTCTGCACCGAGGTCCTCAAGGATTTTAAGAAACAGCTTAACATCCTTAATATCAGGCAAATTTTCTATTCTGCATCTGTCATTAACAAGCAGACATGCGGGCAAAATTGCAACCGCCGCATTTTTTGCGCCGCTTATATCAACATCGCCCATAAGCCTGTTTCCGCCTTTAATCAAGAGCTTCTCCAATAGATACACCCCTTTGCTCCTATGTATCAATTTACATAATTATATCACAGTATAATAAAAAAATCAAAACTTTTTTTATATCTACATATAATTGTATACAAACATTAACAATATTTCAATCAAGCCGTAACAATTGCAAACGGCATGAAAAAACAGCTTGCGTAAATCTCCACAAGCTGCTTGTATTCATTCCGAATAATTAAACGGCGCGCTGCACCTTTCCTGAACGAAGACAGCGTGTGCAAACATGGATTGATTTCGGAGTACCGTTAACGACTGCCTTAACCTTCATTATGTTCGGCTTCCATGTTCTGTTTGAACGTCTGTGTGAGTGCGAAACCTTTATACCGAAGCTTACGCCCTTGCCGCAGATATCACATTTTGCCATTTATAACACCTCCTATAGCAGTATTCAATAAACATCAAGGAGTATTATACCATACTTTTTTTTGTTTTGCAAGAGGTTTTTAAATTTTTTTTGCTTTTTTTCGCTTTTTTTAAAAATATGGTAGATTAATACGGATTTATTGTTGAATTGTTATAGAATATTAGCTAAATTTCTGTTGAAAAGATGAAAAAAATGTGGTATACTATTATTATACAATTACGGAAACTATGCTTGTGTTGAAAAATATTTTCGACAGAACGGAGAGTAAAAATGGAAAGTACAGGTAAATTACCACTAAGTAAGTTGATTGAGAATTTCAAAATGGAGGTTATATGCAAATCGGCAGATCTTGACAATGTTTACGTCACAACGTGCGATGTAAGCAGACCGGGCCTTCAGCTTGTAGGTTATACGGAATATTTTGATAACAGACGAATACAGATAATGGGTAAGGCGGAGTTTACGTACCTTGAGCAGTTTACGCCCGAGGAGCGTACAGAACGCCTTGAGGGGGTATTTAAGTTAGGGTTTCCTGCACTCATTATTACACGCGGCTTGCAGATATTCTCTGAAATGAGAGATTTTTCGGAAAAGTACAATGTGCCTCTGTTACGCTGTGAATACGGAACTTCACAGTTTATGAGTATGATTATACGCTATTTGAGCGAACAGCTTGCACCGTGTAAGACACGTCATGGAGTTTTATGCGAGATATACGGTGAGGGTATACTCATAATGGG
>JAQXXM010000012.1 GCA_029226065.1 Clostridiales bacterium | reverse complement strand
GTACTGTACATTAAGATACTGCCAATAGTCAAGCCCTGCACGTTTGAGTTTTTTATCGTCAATCTCAAACGCCATCGGACGTACAATGTGCAGACCACAGCCTGTCGCAGCACACGTTCTTGCAATGTTTCCCGTATTCTGCGGTATTCTCGGTTCTACAAGAACTATATTAAACATTTGTGTCACCTTCTGTATTTTTTGATATACACTATTAATTATATCATAAATATAACCATTTTTCAACTGCAAAATCAAAAAAAATGCGATAATAAAGGCAATTTATATATTGATATGTTTAGTTGTTTTTTACTGCAAAACAAGACTGTTGCGTTATCAACACCCCCTTGTGGGGCTGAATGAATTTAGATGCAGAATTCGCAAAACGAAGTGAAATGCGGATTTATTCGCATTTCGCCTTGCCCGACGGCGTACATTGGTACTCCGAGGGTGAGTTTTGCGGATAGTTCAAAGGCCTTTAATACAAGAAATCCGCAAAAAATGCGGATTTCAACGTTAATTTGTTATATGAAATTTAACAAGCATTGAGTTGATGCCATTTTAAGCCTTTGAACGGTCTGCGCTAAATGCAACAGCCCCCCTTTTATCTACATTTATACACTGCAAATGAATGCGGACTTGTATCAACGAAAAATACGCCGTCAGACGATGTGTGCTGTGTGCGTACACAACATTCGTCACTCAATGCAATTTCAAGCTCGCTTATACCGTAGCGTGCAACATCAAGACGTATGTCTCTCGGAACATTGTCAAAGTTTGCAATAATCACATATTTTTCATTTTCCGTACTGCGTATATAGCCATAGGTATAGCCGATACTGTAAACACATTCCAAATCTCCCACACTGAATGCATCACTTGATTTCCGCAGTCTTATAAGCTCTTTTATCCAGTTTCGCATCTTAGCATCAGGATCTACCGCATCCATACTGTCCCAAGGGAAACAGCTTCTGCAGAACGGATCGCCGTAGCCTTGCACGCCAAGCTCGTCACCATAGAACAGGCACGGAACACCAGGCATCGTCATTGCTATGCCCATAGCAAGGCGTGTGCGTTTTTTTGCCGTTTCAAGTGCGTAGCCGTTAAGTTCAAAAGATGCCTGATAATGTCTGTCAACCTCATGGCGTGTGGGAACACCGCCCATAAGCGTCATAATTCGCTCAACGTCATGAGAGGACATAATATTCAGCGTTGAATAGTAAGCCGGTGACGGATAGTTCTCTTTAAGGCTCATAATTCGCCTGTTAAAGCTTTCCGCATCAATTCGGCACAGCGATGCTTCTATGAGAGCGTTTCTGAACGGATAGTTCATTACCGAGTCAAGCTCGTCACCATAGAAATATTCACGGCGGCGGCTGTATGCAACTTTATTTGAAGCATCCTCCCACACCTCGCCTATTATAACAGCCTCGGGATTTACTTCTTTTACAGCAGAACGCAATTCCTTAACAAAAAAGTCGGGCAGTTCGTCTACAACGTCAAGTCTCCAGCCTGATGCACCAAGACGTATCCATTTTTTTACAATTGAGTTTTCTCCTGTCAAGAGGTACTCACGCAGTTCCTCGCTATGTTCATTTACCTGGGGAAGTGTAGTCATACCCCACCACGATTCGTATACGTTGGGATATTCAATAAAATTGTACCACGAATAATAGGGTGAATTTTTTGATTGAAATGCTCCCACGCTGTCGTAATTACCGTATTTATTAAAATATTTACTGTCGTCGCCTGTGTGATTAAATACGCCGTCTAATATTATACGTATTCCGTGTTTTTTTGCCTCACGACACAGACGTGAAAACGTTTCCTCATCGCCAAACATAGGATCTATTTTACTGTAGTCACCCGTATCGTATTTGTGATTTGACGATGCCTTAAATATGGGGTTAAGGTATATTACGGTTACACCCAAATCCTCAAGATAATCAAGCTTTTTTATTATTCCCTCAAGGTTACCGCCGAAAAAGTCGTTGGATTTATATTCGCCGCCAAACTGCTCGGCTGTATAGAACGGCTGGTCTCCCCAGTTACGTCTGATTATATCTGTACGGTCGCCTAAAAATTCACCGTTTTCGTTGCCATTACAAAATCTGTCAGGAAAAATCTGATACGCTACGGATTTTTTAAACCAGTCGGGTGTCTCATAGCTATCCTTATAGACTGTTATCTGAAACGCATGCGACGGATAACCAAAGCTTACCGCACCTTTTCCCCCTAAATTTTCATTGTTATTGCCGTAGTATACTATACCGCTGTCTGTTGCCACTTCAAAGAAATACCATATAAGGCACGCCGTGTCGGGCATTTTAACAGACGCTTCATATATATTTGCACCAAGCACGGAAAACACATACGGCATATTTGCATATTGCTCGTTGCCGTCATCCGTCTTGTATATCACACGTACCGAGCGTGGGACCCCCGCATCCTTTACAGACAGGCGTAAACACACCGTCCTGTTACACGTTACGGCACCCGTTGGATTACGAAAAAAAACCTGATTGGAAATATGCTCTAATTCCATTTTTATTCCCCTTTTTATATAGAAAAATCCCTTAAAAAGGGATTTTTCTTTACTTAATCGGTGTCAGCTTCCAAATCTTATCATTGTACTCTTTAATTGTTCTGTCTGATGAGAAGAAGCCTGCCATTGCAGTATTCATAATCTGCTTAGCTATCCAACTCTCTCTGTCCTGATAATCCTTTGAAATCTGCTCCTGTGTTCTCATATAGTCCTCAAAGTCACGAAGCACCATATATGTGTCGGCATAGCCGTAGTCACCGAACAGAAGTGTATTGTACAAATCCATAAAGATATTGGTGTTACCAGGTACTATAGTGCCGTTTATAAGTGCCTCAAGAGCACCTCTTAACTGTGCATTTGTGGCATATATATTCTTAACCTCGTCATTGCCCATTATGCGAAGTCTTGCGTCTACCTCATCAGCACGCAGACCGAATATATAAATATTATCTTCGCCAACCTGCTCGTACATCTCAACGTTTGCACCGTCCATTGTACCGACTGTTACAGCACCGTTAAGCATAAACTTCATATTACCCGTTCCTGATGCTTCCTTACCTGCTGTTGAGATCTGCTCTGATACATCAGCGGCAGTTACAAGCTTTTCAGCAATGGATACGCCGTAGTTCTCGATAAAGATTACCTTAATCTTATCGTTGATGCGTGCATCATTATTTATCATATCGCCTACGGAGTTTATAAGCTTAATTATTGTCTTTGCACGCTTATAGCCGGGCGCCGCCTTTGCACCGAAGATATATGTCTTTGGATAATAATTCTTTGCATATTCCGAATCTGTCAAAATTCTGTTGTACTCAGCTATAATGTGAAGTACGTTCATCATCTGACGCTTGTACTCGTGAAGTCTCTTACACTGTATATCAAATATAGAGTCAGGATTTACCTTTACACCGTTATGCTCTAAAATATACTCGGCTACCATTTCCTTATTGGCACGCTTTATTGCATCGTACTTCTTCTGGAACGTGGGATCATTTGCAAACTTTGCAAGATTTTGAAGCTTGTCGGCATCCTTCAGCCAACCCTTGCCTATTGTGTCGTCAATAAGCTTTGTAAGGGCAGGGTTACAGTTTGCAATCCATCTTCTGAACGTGATACCGTTTGTGATAGCATGGAAACGCTCCTTATCCATCATATAGTAGTCACGGAATATATCCTGTTTTAATATATCTGTATGAAGCTTTGAAACACCGTTTACGGCAAATACGCTTGCAAGACATGTATTAGCCATTGAAACCTGATTATTCGCAAGAATTGCCATATATTCATGCTTGCCACGGTCGCCCGGGTAGAATGCCTCCACTCTCTCCATAAGACGTCTGTTCATTTCCTCAAGAATCATATACAGTCTCGGAACTACACGGCGGAACATATCCTGCGGCCACTTTTCAAGAGCCTCACTCATTACTGTATGGTTTGTATATGCAAAGACATGAGTTACGATTTCCCATGCTTCATCCCAGCCGAGTCCCTTTTCGTCCATAAGAATTCGCATAAGCTCGGGGATTGCCATTGTGGGATGAGTGTCATTTATGTGTATAACTACCTTGTCGGGAAGCTTTGACCAGTCTTCACCGTTTCTTGACTCAAACTCCTTTAATATCCACTGTAATGTAGCTGATACTAAGAAATACTGCTGTTTTAAGCGAAGTTCCTTACCCTCGGTATGGTTATCCTCCGGGTACAATACCTTAGAAATAACGCTTGCAAGCTCTTTTTCCTCGATTGCACGTGAGTAGTCACCTGCATTAAATGCGTGCATATTGAAATCCGAGCTTGACTGAGCGCCCCAAAGTCTGAGCTTGTTTATTATTTTTGAATCGTATCCGCAAAGAGGTACGTCATACGGTACAGCAAGGACTGTTCTTTCGTTTGTATAGGAAATCTTCATATTGCCGTTTTCCCAGTATGTGTTTACCTCGCCGCCGAACGATACCTTAACAGCCTCTTCAGGACGTGCAACCTCCCACGCATTACCACGCTCAAGCCACGTATCGGGAAGCTCTGTCTGGAAGCCGTCTACTATTTTCTGTCTGAAAAGACCGTATTCGTATCTTAAAGTACAGCCGTATGCGGGTAAATCAAGAGTTGTCAATGAATCTATAAAGCATGCGGCAAGTCTGCCCAGACCGCCGTTGCCCAGACCTGCATCATTTTCAAGCTCTGCGACATCCTGTAAGGAATAACCCAGGTCCTCAAGTACCGCCTCATAGTCATCTGTTTGCATAAGATTTAATACGTTTGTACAAAGAAGTCTGCCCATTAAAAACTCAAATGAAAGATAGTATAGCTTTTTTGAGCCTTCCTCTTTCACTTCGCGGTGTGACTTTGACCATTTTTCCATGATTTTGTCACGTACTGTTAAAGCACACGCCGTATATACCATGTGCGGAGTTGCTTCCTCAAGTACCTTACCGAAGTGTCTGTTAATCTTTCCGATTATCTCTGTTTTTAACGCTTCCTGCTTTGCAGTAAGCTTCTTTGCATTGTCTTTTCCTGCCATTAATTTCTCTCCTTATATTTCGTTTTCACGAATTATTTTTTTGTAGTTTTGGCTTTTGTTGTTTTAGCCTTTGGTGCCACCTTTTTCTTCGGCTCCTCAACAAACGGGTCCTTAACCTTTACCGCCTCTTTCGGTTTCGCCTTATCGGCTATCACCTTTTCTGAGGCTTCAAAATCCTCTCTGATAATTTTATCAAATTCCGATTTTTTAGCTTTGGGCGGTGTTATCGGTTTCTTTTGGGGACGTGGTATACCCGTTATATTTGCATACATATCAATGTATTTTTCTGCCGATACGTCCCACGAATAATCTGCCGCCATTGCCTGTTTCATAAGCTTTTGCCATGCCGGCTTGTCGTTGTAGTACACATCCATAGCAGAGAATATGCAGCCAAGCATTTCGTCCGCATTATAATTAGCGAATGAGAAGCCGTAGCCCTCGCCTGTGAATTTGTTATACGGAATAACTGTATCTTTTAATCCGCCCGTTTCACGAACTATAGGCAGTGTACCGTATTTCATTGATATAATCTGTGAAAGTCCGCACGGCTCAAATGCTGACGGCATTAAAAACGCATCACACGCAGCATATATCTTATGCGACACTTCATTTGAATATGTTATCTGTGCAGACAGTGCGTGTGGATATTTCCATGCATAGTGACGGAACAGATTTTCATATTTTTCCTCGCCTGTACCTAATACTACAAGCTGACAGCCGCCATTCTGGCACAATTCCTCAAGCTTGTATGCAATGAGGTCAAATCCCTTTTGGTCGGTGAGTCTTGATACTATTCCTATAAGCATCTTGTCAGGCTCACGTGGCAATCCAAGTTCCTCCTGAAGTGCGGCTTTATTTGCCGCCTTACCTGATTTTACAGTTCTTGGGTTGTACTTTTTCGGTATAAATTCATCCTTTTGCGGATTCCAGTCATCATAAGATATTCCGTTTACTATACCTATTAAATCGCCCTGTCTTGCACGCAGAAGCGAATCAAGCCCTTCACCAAAATATGGAGTTGTTATTTCTCCTGCATAGGTGTTTGAAACTGTAGTGATTTTATCTGCGTATACCATTCCGCCCTTTAACAAGTTTGCATCCTTGTAGAATTCAAGCTTGTCAGAGGTGAAATAGTAGTCTGAAATACCCATTGCATCTTTGATTTCTTTCAATCCCCATCTGCCCTGGAATTTCAGGTTATGGATTGTTATTACCGTCCTCATATTCTGATAGAACGGATTATTACGGCACGTATCTAAAAATACAGGTATAGGTCCTGTCTGCCAATCGTTACAGTGAATAACGTCGGGGCAAAAACCGATTGTCGGCAATATTGAAAGTGCCGCCTTTGAGAAAAATATAAACTTCTCGCAGTCGAGATGGATATGGTCGTAAGGCTTATCACCGTTAAAGTAGAACTTATTATCAATAAAATAATAAATACAAGTGTTATAGTTCAGTTCAAAAATTCCGCAATACTGCCTACGCCATGCAATATCAATATATATATTTCCGATATAGCGCATTTCGTCTTTGAATTTTTGGGGTATGCTCTTATACAAAGGCATAACCACACGTGCATCTACGTCCTTTTCACGCAATGCCTGGGGAAGCGAACCTAAAACATCACCTAAACCGCCTGTCTTTATAAACGGTGCACATTCCGATGTTGCAAATAATATATTCATAATGATTCCTTTCTTCTCTCAACAACTTAATTTTACTCTCTTTTTGTTACTTTGTCAATCAATCCTCAAAAAAACAGTTGTTTTTTACAAGACAACACGTGTTTTCTCGTATTTAATAATATAATTTCTACTATGAATTGTGCTAAGGGCGACACATGTGCATCGCCCCTTACCTGCCCATATTCGTATTATATTACTGTTCCCTTTGCTATGGGAAGCGGATGAGTGTCCTGTCCAATAAGCTTTCTGCCGCTTGTAATGACAACCTCTTTATCAAATACAATATGGCTTATCTCGGCACCGTCTTCTATCACACTATCCTGCATTATTACGGAATTGCGGACTATCGCACCCTTTCCAACCTTTACACCACGGGAGAGTATTGAGTTTATAACCGTACCCTCTATTACACAGCCGTCAGATATAAAGCTGTTGATACACTCTGCCTCATCGCCGTATTTTGCAGGGCACTGGTCCTTTGTCTTTGTATAAATAGGACGGCTGCTGTTGAAAAGCTCTGCTCTGCGCTCTGCCTTTAAGAACTCCATACTTGTCTTGTAATATGACTCTAAGGAGTCCACCTTGTAAAAATGTCCGTCAAACTCGTAACCGTACATTCTCATTCCGTTCATTTTCTTAATGATGGCATCCTTGACAAAATCCACATCGCCTCGAGATGAACATTCGTCTATAAAGCTTTCAAGCAATACCTTTTCCATTACGAAAATTTCCAGGCTGACGTTAGTCGTTTTAGGATAGTATGGCTGTACCTCAATATCCTTTACACGCTTTTCTTCATCAAGCTCAAGCAACGTAAATCTCGACAAATCCGAATCCTTTAAGCCTGCTACATTTCTGTATATCATTGTTATATCCGACTGATTTTCTATATGTTCCTTTACAACAGCGTCAAAATCAATGTTGTATATCATATTACCCAATGACAAAATTACATACGTTTGCTTACTTCTGTGTATATAGTCTCTTATTCCTGCCAACAGGTCAATATTTCCGCGTATTACTCCGTATTTTTCATTTTCGATGTTGGGCGGAAGTATTTGCAGACCTTGATCTTTTCTGTCCAAATCCCACGGCTTGCCTGAACGTGTATGGTCCATAAGTGACGAATAATTTGACTCTGTTGCAATACCCACATTAGTTATGCCTGAATTTGCCATATTGGATAATACGAAGTCTATAATTCTATATCTGCCTGCGATGGGAAGTGCGCTGTTAGCACGAATGTTTGTCAACGGCGCTATTTTTTCATCACCCGTCAGAATAATACCCATTGTATCATTTCTCATATTAATATCAATCCTTTCATTTAGTTGAAACTCTGTATTTCACGGTGGAAACGAGCAGTCTGTATTTTTCGGTCCACAAGCTATACTCCGTGTATGCGAGCGGAACGAAAGGTGCAGAATGCGAAGTTTGTTTTTACCTAAGTCTGGTAATTTGTGCGAGAAACGGGCAGTCTGTATTTTTCGGTCCACAAGCTATACTCCGTGTATGCGAGTGGAATGAAAGGTGCAGAATGCGACGTTTGTTTTTTACCCAAATTTTGGTAATTTGTGCGAGAAACGAGCAGTCTGTATTTTTCGGTCCACAAGCTATACTCAATGTATGCGAGTGGAACGAAAGGTGCAGAATGCGACGTTTATCGCGCAAATTTAAGGTTCAATCATTGAGCCTTTGGCTATATCCTTATAATCCTCCACCGTTGCCGACTCACCTACAAGCACAATACCATGTGTACAGTAATCCGACTTGTATTCATTATCGTCACATTCGGGACTTATTCCAATTTTTACACTGTTTCCTATTTTTGCTTTTGAGCCGATAACGGCTTTTTCAATAATTACGTCATCGCCTATCTGCGCACCCGGCATAATGACGGAGTTCTTTACTACGGTACGCTTTCCTATCTTTACTCCGCTGAATATTACAGAATGGTCAACTGTACCCTCCACTTCACAGCCTTCGGCTATAGTGGATTTTCTGATTTTCGCATTAGCACCGATATAATGGGGCATCAACGCATAATTTCTTGAATATATAATCCAATCTCTGTCGTTTAAGTCAAACTTGGGCGGATCGTCTATTAAATCCATATTCGCCTCCCATAATGACTGGATTGTTCCTACGTCCTTCCAGTAGCCCTCAAATCTGTATGCAAGCATCTTTTCGCCGTTTTCAAGCATTTTCGGTATGATATTTT
Organism: Clostridiales bacterium; assembly: GCA_029226065.1. Classification (GTDB taxonomy): domain Bacteria; phylum Bacillota; class Clostridia; order UBA1381; family UBA1381; genus Ornithomonoglobus. Next base: position 2,872 of record JAQXXM010000012.1, on the reverse strand, counting down.
TACCGAAATCGTTTGCCGAGCTTGGGTCACGCTCATCATCTGTCAAGTATTTCTTTAAAACATCGTACTTGAATATGTACACGCCCATTGATGCAAGATTACTCTTAGGCTCTGCAGGTTTTTCTTCAAACTCGGTTATAATTCCCTCATCATCTGCGTTCATAATACCAAATCGGCTTGCCTCCTCCCACGGAACAGGCATTACCGCAATAGTTACTGCCGCATCATTTTGTATATGTGCATCTAACATTTTGCCGTAGTGCATTTTATATATATTGTCACCCGACAAGATGAGTACATTTTGAGGGTTAAAGCCTTCCATAAAGCCTATGTTTTGATAAATCGCATTTGCCGTACCCTTATACCACTCGCCCGTTGAGCCACTCTGATACGGCGGTAGCACATACGCTCCACCCATAGAACGGTCAAGATCCCAGGGGTTGCCGTTTCCTATATATGTGTTAAGCTCCAAAGGCTGATACTGCGTAAGAACGCCTACTGTATCTATACCCGAATGAATACAATTAGAAAGCGGAAAATCAATTATTCTGTATTTGCCGCCAAAAGGCACAGCCGGCTTTGCAACTGTCTTTGTCAGAACGCCGAGTCTTGAGCCCTGTCCTCCGGCAAGTATCATTGCCACACATTTTTTTGATACCATAATTAAACCATTACCTTTCTGACTCACAATATTTTTAAATAACTTTTGTCATTATCCGTGAGCCTGTGATATGACATTTATCAGCTAAATTACTTTTTAATTTTTTGTTTTAAAATCATTACGCTGTTACCGTCAACAGTCAGAGATAATGTGTAGTCCATATCGCTGAACTGTTCCTTTTTAGCAGTGTATGTCATTTTATTGATCCTTCGTGTTCCGCCAAACTCTGTTGAGTTTGAATGAATAACCACCTCATATTCACCGCCGTACGGCACGCCTACCTTATAGGTCGCTCTGTCAAGGGCAGTAAAATTAGCAACAACTGCAAGCATATCTTCCTTGTTCTTGCCCTTTCTGATATATGATACAACAGAATTTTCGTTATCCGCCTCGTTAATCCAGCGAAATCCGTCCCAGCTGTCCTCAAAAATCCATAAAGCCTCATTTTCAGAATAGAAATGATTTAGCGTCTTTATAAACTTATGCAGGTTTTTGTGAGGCTCAAGCTCCAATATATTCCACTCAAGCTGATCGTCAAAACGCCATTCGAGGAATTGTCCGATTTCGCCGCCCATAAACATCAGTTTTTTGCCTGGCATTGTCATATAATAGCCCAAAAATGTTTTGTATGAATCAAATTTTTGAGAATAGTCGCCGAACATCTTGTCAAGAAGCGATTTCTTGCCGTGTACCACCTCATCGTGAGACAAGGGAAGTATAAAATTCTCCGAATACGCATACATCATCAAAAATGTCAGCAGTGAGTGGTTGTCTTTTCTAAAATACGGATCCATAGATACATAACGCAGTGTATCGTTCATCCAACCCATATTCCATTTAAAGTTAAAGCCCAAACCACCATCCTCGGGCGGTGCCGTAACAAGCGGCCATGCGGTTGATTCCTCCGCAATCATCAGAAATCCCGGGTTTTCCGTACACATGGTACGGTTTATCCTGCGTAAGAGGTCCACCGCCTCAAGGTTTCCGTTTCCGCCGTATTTGTTGGCTATCCATTCACCGTCATTTCGTGAATAGTCACGATACAGCATTGAGGATACTGCATCAACACGAAGTCCGTCTATATGGTACTCCTCTGCCCAGAAATACGCAGATGATTCAAGGAAGGATATAACCTCACCCTTTGAGAAATCAAACACCATAGTTCCCCAGTCTTTATGCTCGCCCTCTCGCCAATCCGCATATTCATAGCATGGTGTACCATCAAACATTCTTAAACCGTGACCGTCTCTTGGGAAGTGCGCAGGAACCCAGTCCATTATTACACTTATGCCCGCTTTGTGACATTTATTTATAAAATTTTTCAGTTGCTTTGGCGTACCGTATCTTGAGGTTGCGGCAAAGTAGCCCGTAACCTGATACCCCCACGAACCATCAAAGGGATATTCCGTAAGCGGCATAAGCTCAATATGCGTATATCCCATATCTACAACATACGGTATAAGCTCCTCTGCCAATTCGTCATACGTATACAGGCTTCCGTCGTCATGTATCCGCCATGAACCTGCATGACACTCGTATATGTTCATAGGTGAATGTATTGCATCGAATTTTGCACGCTTATTCATCCACGCCTTATCCGTCCATTTGTAATCAGGCTCATCATACACTACAGATGCCGTACCAGGTCGCAGTTCACAACGTCTTGCATAGGGATCGGAGCGTAAATATACAGTACCGTCAGGCGCTGTAATGGCATATTTATATAAGTCGCCGTTCTCAAGTGTGTCTGTAGCTCCTACCCACACGCCTGTTTCGCCAAACTTTTCAAGCTCCATTCCGTCACCTGTCCAGTCGTTCCTGTCGCAAGCAACCTTTACAGACTGTGCCTTAGGAGCCCATACAGCAAATCTCCAAACATCACATCCGTCAATTTCCACTCTATGGCACCCCAGAAACTCATAGCTCCTGTAGTTTTCTCCCGTATTAAAAAGGTATGTCTGCATTTCGCTTACTCCAAGTAGACATTCCTTCTTATCCATGTGAATCACCCCTTTATGCCGAGGAATTGCTCCCCTTTAATCTTTTGATTGTATAATAATTATACCATAAGTAAAAATGCGTAATATCGCATCAACCCCCTGGCCCCCAATCTTGGGGGCAGAAAGGAACGCTTTTTTTGAACAAGCAAGATTGCTCACTCAAAACGAGCAATTTCCTATGTTATAAAAATGCTTGCTTGCAAGGGCATTT
>JAQXXM010000011.1 GCA_029226065.1 Clostridiales bacterium | reverse complement strand
CTCCTTAAGTGCCTTTCTTAAAAATGCAATATAATTTGTAGCACGACAGCCACCACCTGTCTGTGTTATCATAACGGACGTGTTATCGGGATCGCACTTGCCTGATATAAACGCATTAACAAGCTGTCCCGTAACAAGAATGGACGGATAGCACGCATCGTTATTTACGCTCTTAAGACCTGCTTCTACGTCCTCGGGTGTTGCATGCTCCAAGACTACCGCATTATAACCGTTTGCACGCAGTACCGCCTCAAACAGAGTAAAATGTGCAGGGCTCATCTGCGGGAAAATTATCGTATGATTTTTACGTTCCTTTTCCGTAAACCTGACACGGTTTATTGTATAATCCTCTACCTTCTGCGGTACGAAATGATTTACATCTCGTTCCTTTACTGCCGCCTTTAATGAACGTACACGTATTCTTGCAGTACCGAGACTTGAAACCTCGTCTATTTTAAGCGTTGTATATATACGCTCGTGTGATTGAAGTATCTCCATTACCTGGTCGGTGGTTACAGCATCAAGTCCGCATCCGAATGAGTTGAGTTGAATAAGCTCAAGCTGCTCGTTCTTTATAACCTCCGATGCCGCCTCATAAAGACGTGTATGGTATGCCCACTGGTCAACTACACGTATATCACGCTCAAGCTGTCCGAGATGTGCCACACTGTCCTCTGTCAAAACAGCAAATCCAAGACTGTTTATCATATCAGGAATTCCGTGATTTATTTCAGGGTCAATATGGTACGGTCTGCCTGCAAGCACGATACCACGCTTATTATTTTTCTTTAACCACAGAAGTACCTCTTCACCCTTATGACGTATATCGTCCTTATAACTCTTTAACTCTCCAAATGCCTTTTCCGCCGCTTCCTTTATATCCTTAAACGGAATATTATAGTCGGTTAATGCCTTTGCCATCTGCCTGTTAAATGATGCTCTGTCGGCAAGGTTGATAAACGGATACATAAACTTTATGTCATCACTGCGCAATGCGTCCATATTTTTATATACAACCTCAGGGTACGAGGTTACCATGGGGCAGTTAAAGTGGTTGCCTGCCGCATTGTATTCAATCTGTTCGTACGGAATACAAGGATAGAATATTGTCTTGTAACCTCGTTCTAAAAGATCAGCAATATGTCCGTGAACAAGCTTTGCGGGATAGCACGCACTCTCCGATGGAATGGAGTCAATACCCTTTTCGTAAAGGGCGTGTGTACTTCTGCCTGAAAGCTTGACACAAAATCCAAGCTCCGTAAAGAACGTAAACCATAGAGGATAGTTCTCGTACATATTTAGAACTCTGGGCATAGCAATAACACCCCTCGGAGCTTCGTCCGCCTTTAAGCTTTTATACTTAAATGCACGTTTATACTTATAGTCATAGAGGTTTGGCATATCCTTATTTTTTGATTGCTCGCCTGCACCTCTCTCGCAACGGTTACCCGATATAAAATGACTTCCGTCACCGAAGTCCGTCACGGTCAATTGACAGTGGTTATTACATTTTTCACAACGTGTAAGATTTGTTGTAAATGTAAAGCCGTCAAGCTCATCACGTGTAATAATATCACACTCACCGCCGCGCCAACGTTCTTTTGCTATAATTGCCGCACCGTATGCACCCATTATTCCCGCAATATCGGGACGTGTCACGTCCTTGCCAACTAATAGCTCAAAGCACCGCAGTATGGCATTATTATTAAATGTTCCGCCCTGCACCACGATTTTATCGCCCATAAGCGACACATCACGAAGTTTTATAACCTTGTACAATGCATTACGTACAACAGAATAAGAAAGTCCTGCACTTATGTCGCCAACTGATGCACCTTCCTTTTGTGCCTGTTTAACACGTGAGTTCATAAACACCGTACAGCGAGTACCTAAATCTACGGGGTTTTCCGCAGAAAGTGCCTCTTCAGCAAAAGCCTCCGTTTCATACCCTAAAGATTCGGCAAATGTCTGTATGAACGAGCCGCAACCAGATGAGCAAGCCTCATTAAGCATAATAGAATCTATTACGCCGTTTTTAATCTTCATACACTTCATATCCTGTCCACCGATATCTATGATGAAATCAACTCCCGGTCGGAAATGGTTTGCCGCTTTATAGTGGGCAATTGTCTCGATTTCGCCCTCATCTATACGCAAAGCGGTTTTAAGCAGATTTTCGCCGTAACCTGTTGTACAGCCGTTTGCTATGTATGCCTCCTTCGGCAGTTTATCGTAAATTTCACGCATAATATTTATACCGCAGGTTATGGGGCTTCCCTCATTTTTACCGTAGTATGAATATATAATCTCGTCCTGTTCGTTTATTACGGCACATTTAATCGTAGTTGAACCAACGTCCATACCTAAAAATACAGGTCCCTTTGTGTTTTCAATATCGCCTCGTACAGCAATATCCATGCTGTGTCTTTCAAAAAACTCTTTCTTGTCAGACTCGTTCTCAAAAAGCTTAGGCATACGTGTGATTTCAGCATCAACACCTTTTGATATTTTTAATCTCTCTATCAGCTCTATAATAGTTACATCAGGTTTGTCACTTTTTGTCAATGACGCACCGATAGCAACGAATAGCTGTGCATTTTCAGGTGTCTTAAACGATGTTGCATTCTCACGCAGTGTATCTTCAAACTGGGCACGCAGCTGTGTCAAAAAATGCAACGGTCCGCCCAAAAATACTATATTTCCCTTTATCGGTCTGCCCTGTGCAAGGCCTGAAATCGTCTGCGTTACAACTGCCTGTAAAATTGATGCCGCAACATCTTCACGTGCCGCACCCTCGTTTAACAACGGCTGAACATCAGACTTTGCAAAAACTCCGCATCGTGCGGCTATAGGATATATAGTCGTATGTTTTTTCGCTAATTCGTTCAATCCGTCTGCATCCGTTTTAAGAAGTATGCTCATCTGGTCAATAAACGAGCCTGTGCCGCCTGCACAAGTTCCGTTCATACGTTGTTCAAGTCCATCAGTAAGATAAAGTATTTTTGCATCTTCTCCGCCAAGTTCTATTACTACATCCGTATCGGGCATAAAATACTCTATTGCCGTCTTATTTGCAATAACCTCCTGTACAAATGAAAGGTCAAGCATTTCAGAAAGCAACAGACCTCCCGAGCCTGTTATTACCACACTGAACGGCTCTTCCCCTATTACATTCTTAACCTCACCAAAAAGCGATGCCACCGTACTTTTAATATCAGAATAATGACGCCTGTATTCAGAATATATAATATTTTTATCATTATCAAGCACGACTATCTTTACAGTAGTCGAGCCTACATCTATTCCCATCTGAAGTCTACTCATTTGTAAAACCTCCTCCACAATTTTATGCTATTTATTAATCCCGGGTTTTTATCAGTTGTCCTCGTCTTTATCCTCTTTTTTATGATATTTCTTTATAGGCCGTACATTAAGCATATACACTACAAACCATGTAACAACCGCTGTTAAAAGTATAATGGTTATAATTATTACAATGATTGGTCCGATACGTATGTGTTTTTTTTGTTCAATATTCGTGCTTGTATCAATCGGTACCGTTGTTGCAAGCTCGGCATCAGATTGCTCAGATGTTTCATTGTCCGTTATTTTATTATTCATTCTTATTTTTATCTCGCCTTGCGTATCCACCTTCAAGCCGCCGCCCGAATAGTTGAAGTCCTCAACATAATCACTTGGATTGTAAGGCATATCCTCGGTAAGAAGTGAAAAAAACGGTGAATTACCCTGCATTGCACGCAAATGGCTCACTAAGGCACATAAAGCTATCGACGTACCGTCAGCATCTGCATCTTTAAAGCTTCCGTCAGGGTTCTGCATAGAGATAAGGCTTTTAAGTGTTGATAACTCACCGTCAGAAAAGCCGGGGTCATTGTCTGCATCAACTCCTGTGCTGTCAAGAGCCATAACCGCATAAGCAGTATTTTTCACACTCCCAAACCCGAAATCCTCCGCCTTGTTCTTCTGCAAATAGTCTATGCCCCGTAAAAGTGAAGTATTTACATCGTAGCGGTATTCCTCACCTATTCCGTCACCCTTTACTACATAGCAATTACCCGACAGAAATGACAATGCTATCATACTTTTTGACGTTGATACTATACCGTCACCGAATTTACCATCGTAATTCTGCATTGAAAGCAAGTTGGCGGCAAGTCTGTTTATATCGGTCTTGTGCGATTTAATCTTATATTCTCCGCTTAGAAGCGTCAATATCGCATCAGCATAATCATCAGCCGTTGTCAGCTCCGCATTATATGTATATTTTGCAACCGTACTGTCTGAAAGACGACCGCCCGAAGCGGTATTTGCCATTATGTTCCGCTGTGCATCATGTAGTGTCGCAGGCTTTCGTGACCTTGTAATCTTTTCGTACTTGTTATAGTCAAATACCTCACCTGCACGCTTGAGCGCCATAACTAAGTAATCAGATGCAACAGAATCCGTATCACCCAAAGGCGATATATTTTTATCAGTCCAGCTCATTGCCGTTTTCATACTGTCATATATCTGCACGCCTGTATATGCGGCATAAGCCGATGGTGAAAAGAACACAAAAAAAGCAATAATAAATACCGTGATTTTCTTCATTGCTCTTTCCTCCCACACTTATAACACATAAACACTTTATACGAATACCAATTATATTATAGTATATCACATTATACTTTTTTTGTCAAATAACATATTTTAGTGTTTAAAAAAGTTTTACAAATTATTGGTAACAAAGAGCGATGTAGCATCTTTGATGCGTTTAGCGATGCGGGCACCAGACTGCGTACCATGCAAGGCGGTTTAGTTACCCGCAAGAGCGATGTAGCATCTTCGATGCGTTTAGCGATGCGGGTGACTAAACCGCACAACTATACGGAGCAGTTCTATTGCCTGTATGAACGATGTAGCATTTTCAATGCGTTTAGTGAATACAGGTATAGAACTGCGTAAATTATCCGTATCGTATGCAAGCAGTTCTGTTTTCTGCACGAACGATGTAGTGCTTGACACGTTTAGTGAGTGTAGAAACAGAACTGCGTAAACTATCAATCTTTGATGCGTTTAACTCCTCTTATCTGCCGTATCGTTTTGTCATTGATGCAATTAGGTCTGACAACGCATCTGTAAGCTCCCCCTTATCCACACGCCAACGCCAGTTTATTCCCACAGTCTCAGGCGTATTAATACGTGACTCACTGCCCTTTTTCATATAATCCTGTATAGGAATTATGCAAATTTCGGCAGAGCTTTGCATAATACGGCTTATAAAAGGTATTGCAATATCTCTGTCAGGCGTATTATAATCACATAAATAATCACGTACCTGTTTGCGTTCTCTCTCCTGTATCTGCATAAACCATGACGATACAGGCTCATTATCATGGGTTGCGGTGTACGCAACACATTTTTTAGGATAATTATGCGGCATATACACCAACGTTCCGTTATCGTCCCTCGAATCAAAGGCAAACTCAAAAACCTTCATACCCATAAATCCACATTCCGATAAAAGCTGTCTTACAGAGTCAGTTATAAACCCCAAATCCTCCGCAATAATTTTCTGTTTGCCAAGTTTGTTCTCAATGGCACGAAACAGCTCCCTACCCGGTGCTTTTAACCACTTTCCGTTGCGTGCCGTATCATCACCATAAGGAATTGAATAATACTCGCAAAATCCACGAAAATGGTCTATTCTCAATACATCATACAGCGATAGAGCGTAGCTTATCCGACTTATCCACCATAAAAACCCGTCCTTTTCGTGCATTTCCCACCTATATAACGGATTACCCCATAACTGACCTGTCTCTGAAAACCCGTCAGGAGGACAGCCTGCAACATTTATAGGTCTGCCCTCACCGTCTAATTGAAAAAGCTCGGGGTGTTTCCATACCTCCACGCTGTCATAGGACACATAAATAGGTATGTCTCCGATTATTTCTATACCATTTTCGTTAGCATAGTTTTTCAGTCTGTACCACTGCTCGAAAAACTTATACTGTATATATTTCCAGAACTCTGTTTCTTTTTCGTTATTTACGGTCCTAATCTGCCACTCATTCCAAGCCTTACCGTCGTTTTTTTCTTTCAGTGCCATAAATTCAGCATAATCATCAAGCCAAGATTTGTTTTTTTCGATAAAATCCCAATATTCTTTCGTGTCCAAATCAGTATTAAGATACGCTTTATAGAGGAGCTTGTACCTCTCCTTATAAAGCTTTCCGTAATCAATTTGCGTATTATCCGTACCGAAATCCGCACTTTTGCAATCCTCTTCGGACAACACTCCCTCATCTATTAAAGTGTTAAGATCTATGAAATAGGGATTTCCTGCAAAACTCGAAAATGACTGATATGGCGAATCACCAAAGCTTGTGGGACATATCGGTAGTATCTGCCAGTATTTCTGATTTGATTTTTTAAGAAAATCAACAAACTCGTACGCCTCTTTTGAAAAACAGCCGATGCCGTAGTCTGACGGCAACGACGGTATTCCCATTAATATCCCTGCCTTTCTCATAGCCTTACCTCTACTCCGTAATGATCCGATATTACAGGCTCGTTATCACCGTTAAATACAACACGTGAGCTTAATATCTCACAGTCTGTATTTGTGAAAATATAATCTATACGCATATCCCTTGTATCAGTGTCACGCCAGCCGTCTATCTGTTCCTTTACGGTAATGCCGCAATCACGTTCTCCTGCATTAATATACGTGTCATACCACCCTGAGTTTATGACTTCCTTATAACCGTCACTGTTAAAATCGCAGTTGAAATCCCCCATTATCCACACCTTACCTTTATGAGATACTGATTTACTTAGCCGTTCCCACTGCTTTGTAAAAGGTTCAAAACGGTCATCGTATCTTCCGATATGGACGGAGTAAAACCATTCGTCATATATCTTCACACCTACCGCATAGCGTGTACGCCAGTCCTTCCTGTCATCCTTTTCGCTAAGCAGTATACAGTCGGTGTCCTTAATGGGAAGATGTGTGAGAATTGCCACACCTTCTTCGTTTTTGCCATACGATTCCTTTATTCCACGCCAGATATAGTTATAGCAAAGTCCCATATCTGCAAGCAGCTTGCATACACGATAAGCGTGATTATCACGCCTGACATCCAATCCGCTGCCAAGCCGTATTATATCCGACTCCTTACGCTGATTAACCTCCTGCATGGCGATAATATCAGGGCGAATACGATAAACCGAATTTACAAAAATTCTAAGCTTATTTTCGTAATCAGGTTCTATTATGCTGTGAGTATTTATTGTTAGAAGCTTCATAATATATCATTTATATCCGACTTTAAGACGTCTGCCTTTGGTCCGTATACTGCCTGTATTCCCGTACCCTTTCTTATAACGCCTAAAGCACCCTCCTTTTTCCATTTATCATCATCTGCAACAATATCGGGATTTTTTACCGTTACACGCAGACGTGTCATACACGCATCAACAAGCTCTATATTTTCACGTCCGCCCAACAGCTCTATTATCCGTTCAGGCTGTGACGGAGCGCCAACGTGTTCGTCATTCTTTGTGTCTGTTTCAACAGTATCGGCAGTATCGGCATAGTTACCCTCTCTGCCGGGAGTTGCATAAGAGAATTTACCTATCATAAAATATGCTACAAAATATCCTATTATAAAGAATATCACAACCGCTATTATAAAGTTCACAAGGTCCATACCAAGCCCTGCCCGAAGTGACATCGGTATACGTGTGGCAAGCTCAATATTACCAAATGAGTGCAGTCGCATATTAACAAGTCCTGCCGATGCAAATGCAAGTCCCTGTATAACAGCATAAGCAATATACAGCGGTATTGCCGAAAACATAAACATAAACTCCAGCGGCTCTGTTACACCTGTTAAGAATACTGCAAGCGCAGTTGATATAAACATAGAACGATAGTCCTTACGGCGTATCTTGTCTATTCTGCGGTACATAGCATACGCAACACCCATTATAAGCCCTGTAGCACCTATCATCTGTCCCACCTTAAACCGTGCCGGAACAACACCGTTTAACAGTGTTTCGTATGATACAGTGTCACCTGCATTCCTGAAGTTTACAAGATCCGTTACCCACGCAAGCCATAATGGGTCCTGACCATATACTGTACTTCCTGCGTTTATTCCTGTCTGTATCACGTACTCACCTCCAAACGAAGTGTAGTTCATTGGTATGGTAAGCATGTGGTGTAGCCCGAATGGTATCAGGAGTCGCTCTAAAGTACCGTATATGAACGGCGCTAAAAACGGTGATGTGTCAGCAGAGTTTGCAATCCATACGCCGAATGAGTTTATTCCCATCTGAATTACAGGCCATACGATTGCAAAAATAACTGCAATAATTGCTGACCACAATATTACCACCAACGGCACAAAGCGTTTTCCGTTGAAAAACGACAATACCTCAGGCAGTTTTCTGAAATTATAGTATTTATTATAAATTATTCCGCCTACAAATCCTGCCACAATTCCCGAAAATACTCCTGTATTTAAGGCAGGCGAGCCAAGCACTGATGTGAAATATCCGCTGACTGCTATTTCCTGCCCAAAAAGCGTATGTGTAACAGCATCAGCATCATTTAGCATATCGCTTGTTACACCGAATATACTTCCTGTAATGTTGTTTATGAGTATAAATGCAAGAAGTGCCGCAAACGCACCGCCTGCACGGTCTTTTGCCCAGGATCCGCCTATTGCGACAGCAAACAATATGTTAAGGTTTGTTATTATCGCCCAGCCAATATTTTCTATTGTTACAGCTAATGTATTAAAGAAACCTATTTCACTGTTTGCCATAGAAATAAGCTTGCCGATACTTATCATTATGCCTGCGGCAGGCATTACGGCAATAACTACCATTAGCACCTTTCCAAGCTTCTGCAGAAAATCAAACGCAGAGCTGTTTGTTAAATTATTTTTCACAGGTTCCTCCGTTCCGCTGTCAAATCCACAGCATAATTTGTTTTGTTTTGAATATGAATGAGAAGCGAGCAGATTGTGCCTCTCGGTGAACGAGACTATACTCACCTTATACGAGTGAGCAGATTGTGCAATTGCTTTGTCTGCCACTGCAGTGCAAATATGAATGAGAAGCGAGCAGATTGTGTTTCTTTGCGAACAAGACTATACTCACCTTATACGAGTGTGTCGAAATATGAAATTGCTTTGTCTGCCCACTGCAGTGCAAATATGAATGAGAAGCAAGCAGATTGTGTTTCTCGGTGAACGAGACTATACTCACTGTATGCGAGTGAGCCGAGAGACGCAAGATGCGACGCTTATCATTCATATTTGCCAGATAGAATTGTTGTATTCCCTTATAGTCCTGTCCGATGAAAAATATCCGGCATTGGCAATATTCATAAGCATCATCTTTGCCCACTCTTTGCGATTCTCATAATCTGACAGCATTTGCTCCTTTACAATGGTGTAGCTTTCAAAATCAGGGAACGTCATAAAATAATCCTTATTCAAAAGCTCGTCTTTAAGCCGTTTAAGACACGTTTTGTCGCCTAACGCAAAAAGCTCGTTGCTTGTGATAAAATCTACTGCACGCTTTATACGCGGATCATTGTCGTAATATTTCTGTGATTTGTAGCTATTGGTTTTATATGCATTTATAACCTCATCACTGCTTTTTCCAAACGTGTATATATTGCCCTCACCTACAAGATTGGCAATCTCTACATTTGCACCGTCAAGCGTACCTAAGGTCAAAGCTCCGTTAAGCATAAGCTTCATATTTCCCGTACCGCTTGCCTCCTTCGATGCAAGTGAAATCTGTTCAGATATCTCGCTTGCAGGAATTATCCGTTCTGCCCAGGTGACATTATAGTTCTCCACCATAAAAATCTGTAAATGCTCCGATACTGTTTTATCACTGTTAATAAGCTCCTGCATACACAGTATAAGATGAATAATATCCTTAGCTATGGTATATGCCGCAGCTGCCTTTGCACCAAAAATTGCGGTTATTGGACGTTTTGGCAGTTTGCCCTCTTTAATATCAAGATATTTGTTTATAAGAAACAGAACGTTCATCTGCTGACGTTTGTATTCATGGAGCCGCTTTATCTGAACATCAAACACAGATTGCGGATTAAGCTTTATTCCCTGTTTGTTCTCGGCGTATTCACAGAGAATTTTCTTGTTTTCCTGCTTTATTTCGAGCAGACTATTCAAAACCAATTCATCATCACGATACTTTTCAAGCTCTTTTAGTTTTTCATAATCGTCTCTGAACCCATTGCCGATAAGCGATACGATAAATTCCTCTAATTGCGGATTTGATGCACTAAGCCATCTGCGCATACTTATTCCGTTCGTCTTGTTATTGAATTTTTGGGGGTATATCTTATAAAACCCGTTAAGCTCGGTTTCTTTTAAAATATTTGTATGCAATGATGCAACACCGTTTACGGAAAAACCATAGTGAATGTCCATACGTGCCATGTTTACAAGATTGTTTTCATCTATAATCTGGAGGGATTTGTCACTATATTTCTTTTTTATCAGCAAATCAAGTTCTTTTATTATTTCAAATATTTGCGGCATAGTCGTTTCAATGTCTGATGCGTTCCATTTTTCAAGTGCCTCTGCAAGAATTGTATGGTTTGTGTATGCACACATTCTCTCAACAATATCAACGGCTTTATCCATACTGATACCCTCTTTTACAAGCAAACGTATAAGCTCGGGTATAATAAGACTCGGATGTGTATCGTTTATTTGCACTACGGCATATTCATCAAGCCTTTCAAGACTTCCGCCTCTACGCAAGGTCTCATCTATAATAAGGCGTGCGCAATTGCTCACCATAAAATATTCCTGATACAGACGTAATTTCCTGCCGTCTTCATCGCTGTCATCGGGATATAAAAACAAGGTCAGATTTTTCTCTATATCCTTTTTGTCAAAATCAGCGGCAGTTTTAACAATTTTTTCGTCTACGCTTTCAAGGTCAAATAAATTAAGCTTATTTATCCTGTTTTTTCCTATGATATCAATTGTATACAAACGTGATTTTAAGGTGTATTTCCCAACCTCTACAGTGTATGAAATATCGGTTTTATTAAGCACGCTATTACCCGAAATCCACGGGTTTATTGCTTCGCACTGCTTATTGTCACAAAACACCTGCTTAAATAAACCATAGTGATACAATAACCCTACACCGTCACCCCATAACTTGAGATACGCAATAGAATCAAGAAAACATGATGCAAGTCTGCCTAAACCGCCATTTCCCAACGATGGCTCCTGCTCCAGCTCTGCAATATGTGATAAGTCCTTACCATACTCTGAAAGAATTTCACGAAGTTCTTTGTATATGCCAAGATTGATAAGGTTTGTTTCCATCAGCCTGCCTATAAGGAACTCGGCACTGACATAATAAAGCTTCTTTTTGCCCTCCGAATATTTTATTTCTGATTTCAGCTCGTCAATAGTCTTTAATATCCCCACAAAAAGCTCCTCATCTGAGCAGTCGAATATTAACTTATTGCAATTTTTTTCAAGTCGTTTGGATAGTTCCATGCTGACCTCCGTTCCGCCGCATATTACGCAGTATAATTTGATATCTCTATTTTTACCTTAATTTACATTATTAATACATTTTGACGAAAAAAAAGAGACTGCATTACAACAGTCTCAGTGATTATCAGATTATAAGTTTAACCCTCGCCCGACGGCGTACATCGGTACGTCGAGGGTGAGGTTTGTTTAGAGATGGGGCTGTTGCGTTAGCAGCAGCTCCTTGTGGGGCTGAATGAATTTAGATGCAGAATTCGCAAAACGAAGTGAAATGCGGATTTATACGCATTTCGCCTT
>JAQXXM010000010.1 GCA_029226065.1 Clostridiales bacterium | reverse complement strand
CCCTGTGTTTTATATCAGAGCTTGACAGATGCGGCAATGACTATTTATTAATGATATGCTCAATTCGCCATTGTTTGGGAGAAATCCCATAAACGCTTTTGAACGCTCTGGAAAAATGGAGCTGATTATCATATCCCACGGCAAAGCCTATATCTCCTATGGAAAGCTTGGTAAGCATCAAAAGCTCCGTTGCCTTTATCATGCGGTAGTTTATAAGAAATTCCTGGGGGGATTTTCCGATAGCTTCCTTGAATATCTTGCCGAAATAGCTTCTGTTTAATCCGCAAACGTCAGCTATATCCTCAACAGAAATATCGTTCTGGAAATTATGGTCTATAAATTCCAGTGCTTCATGAATATAAAAATCACGGAGATTGCTGCTGTGATGTACGCTTATGCCCTCTGTGGAGCGTACAAGATAATCTATAAACAAATAAAGATGTCCTATAAGATGAAGGGGCGAAAGACTGCTGTTTTCAACGATATAGTTCATCTCCCTCATCATTTCCTCACGCAGTGCCTTTGAGCGTACCTTGTAAACAGGCTGATCAAAATTAAAGCCCGCCGCCTCAACAACCGCCTTTGCCCGAAGTCCGTCAAACTCTATCCAGACATATTCCCAGGGCATGTCATTATCGGCAATATAGGTCGTTATCTGGTCGGGGAAAATCATAAATCCCTGCAAGCTTTTAATGGGGTACTCTCTTGTAATTCCTTTTTTGTCATTAGCCAGAAGTCTGCCGGTTCCCGATAATACATAGTGAAAAAGATAGTGATTTCTTGATGCAGGACCGAATGAATGTGCAGGTGAGCATTGCTCGCGTCCGCATTGGAACAGACTCAGATCTACGAAATTTTCATTTGGAAATACCGAAAACAGCAAATCATTCATATCACAACCTCCTTGTTGACACCAAAATATTCTTGTTAAGTTGTATGGTTTTTTAATATTCAAATAGTAGCAACGCTCTGCATTTATTGTGTTTATTATATCATAAAATATACCAAAATGCAATATAATTAATGCATATACGAAAAAAGTGGCAAAATGGTATAAAGTGTTTTGGTTTATACTATTTACAGAACGCATAAGGGTATGATATACTTATATCAGAGAGAAGATACGGAATACTATAAAGTCAAAGGAGGATTTTCAAATGAAAAAAGCAAAATCAGTAAAAGCATTATTACTTTTTGCGGCATTCTCATCAACGCTTCTTTTACAGAGCTGCGGAATGGGCGGAAGTTCGGACGGGAAAATACACATAACAATGCTTCAGTACAAACCTGAGGCTGTAAAGGCATTTGAAAAAATTGAGGAGCGGTTCAATGCAACACATGATGATATTCATCTTGATATCGAATCGCCAAACGAGGCTATGACGGTACTTAAAACAAGACTTATAAGAGGTGACTATCCCGACATCGTCGGCATCGGCGGAGATATAAATTACTCAAACTTTCTCGATGCAGAGCTTTTTGCAGACATCTCAGATCTTGATGTGGTCAATGACATAAAGCAGTCTTACCTAAAAATAGATAAGGACCTTGAATTTATACCGCAGGAGGGAGTTTATGCCCTGCCTTATTCCGCAAATGCTGCCGGTATCCTTTATAATAAGGATATGTTTGAAGAAAAAGGCTGGGAAATTCCCGAAACATGGACCGAGTTCACTTCCCTTTGTGAAACTATAAAGGCTGAAGGCACAACTCCTCTTTATTTCGGATATAAGGACACATGGACGTGCCTTGCACCATGGAATGCTCTTGCGGTGGGGCTTGCTCCCTCAGACGTATGCAGTATGGTCAACTCAGGTCAGACGACCTTTAAAGCAGAGTACAGCGAGGTTGCAGACAAGACAAAGGCGCTTTTAAATTATGCAGAGCCTAATCCTTACGCATACAGCTACAACGATGCCTGTACCGCCTTTGCAAAGGGAGAATCCGCAATGTTTCCCATCGGTAGCTATGCCGTACCGCAGATATTGTCGGTAAATCCCGATATGAACATCGACTCCTTTACGTTCCCTGCAAATGAAAACGAGGCAGACAATGTGCTCAATTCAGGAGTTGACCTGCAGTTTTCGGTAATGAAAGAATCGAAAAATACGGAAGCGGCTTATGAGGTTCTGAGGTTTTTGTTTGAGGACGAAATCGTACAGATTTACCTTGACGAACAGGGCGGTATTCCCTGTAAGGAGGGCGATTTTG
>JAQXXM010000009.1 GCA_029226065.1 Clostridiales bacterium | reverse complement strand
CTCTTTTCATTTGGTATCACTCCTTTTTGACGGAAGCAATACGAATCCGATTATCAAAAATATAATTCCCGACACCGCAAGAACAGGCACAGGCCAATTCAAATTACCCGTCTGCGGTATGGCAATAGGCTCAGATGTTTCATCGGCAGAGGAAGTGTTTTCGTCAGTCAATGCAGGAACAAATGGCTTTGGGGGCATACCTATAGAGGTATTTCCCGGAGTAAATGTATTTGTAATTATAAAGCCGTTGTCGTCACTTTTTGAATAAGCTGCCGAATAGTCCTGAACCTCTTTTTCCGTAATACTGTATGAAGCATCGGATGGTACATCGGAGAATACTCCCCTCCAGTCCGTTTCCTCCGTCAGCTCAAGCTCACGGTATATTCCTCCGTCCTTTATAAGCCTTACTGTTATACTCTCCGGTCTTGCTCCACTCTTGTTTTCGTTATCAAGCCAAACTTTTTCAATGGAAATATCGGTTTGGTCGGAGGGCGTCGGATTAATCGGCTTAAGAGGCGGATTATCCTTTTCGTCGCCTACCGTGTTAATGACGGTATATAGATTACCACCCGTTCTGTTATATGATGTACTGTAGCCCTCAGGCGAAATTTCCTTTACAGTGTATTCGCCGTCATCAAGCTCATCAAATCTGAAGCTCCAGTCATTTGCACCGTCGAGCTGTGCCGTACGGTACACCTCTGCGTCTTTTATAAGCTGTACTGTGACGCTTTTCGGTCTTATTCCCTGTCTGTCATTATCATCAACCCACTGCTTCCTTACAAAAACCGACATATTGTCTGTCTTGGGAGGATTTACCGCACTGTGACTGTTTATAATAACAAATCCCTCAGATGCACTGCCCGAATATGATGCGGTATATCCGTCAACGGGCGTTTCCTCGACCGAATATGAGGATTTATTCCCCGAGAGCTTTAAAAAGGTGTGCTTCCAGCCGTTTTCACGGCTGAGCGAAACGGTAGTCAGCTTGTTTCCGTTGCGCAGGAGTGTAACCGATACGCTTTCGGGGCGAATGCCGTCAGCATCGTCAGAATCATCCCATATTTTGGCTACAGTCACCGAAAACGAACTGTCACCACCGCCACCGCCGTTGCTTTCCTTTTCGGTTTTTACATTGGATAAAACATTGTATATGGATGCACCGCCGACACCTTGCTCGGGAATAAACACAATATAAGGCGAAATAGTTTTAAATCCCGATACGGCTTTTGTTTGAGCAACAAGGAATACTCCGGGCAAAAGTCCTGAAAAATACGCATTGCCGTTTGAATCTGTATATAACACTGTACCGCTTACGCTGTGATGCACAGCATAGGTATAGAGTGTGTTTGCCGCATTGTGTTTGCTGTTGTCGGTGGTAAGAGAGTTAAGGTCAACGGCAGCTTCATTAAAGTTCGGAGTTAATGCATAACCGCCACCCGATATATCGCCCACTCTGAAAAGAGACATTTCGACACCGCTTACACCTCTGCCGGTATCCTTGCTTATGTATTTAATTGTAAGACTGCCCATCGCTTCCGAATGAACTCCGCATACGCTGAGTAGCATCGCAAGGAACAGAACTATCGACACAAGCGAAGCTGTCTTTTTCATAACACCCTATACCGTTCCTTTCACTATAGTTTCTTTTTTATCCGTCTTTTTCTGATGAAATATATAATAAGCATAACCAATACCGCCGCAATAATACCTATCGCATAGAGAAGCACCATTTTATTATGCTTCTTTTTGGCATTGACAACCTGATCCTCCTCAACCTCGGGGATGTACTTTGTTCTTTCTCCTCGCACAAGCAGTCTGTGCGTGTTAATTCCGTACGGTGTACAGGTTAAAAGAGTAACATAATCCTTACCGGGAGAAATTTGCAAATAAGTCGTATCATCGGGAAGAACTACTTTTATCTGATCCACCTTATAGGCAAGAGTTTCATCAAGCCCATGAATAAAGAACAGGTCGCCCTCTTTCAGCCTGTCTATATTAGTAAAGAGCTTTGCAGAGGGCAGTCCTCTGTGTGCCGTAATAACAGCATGAGTGTTTTTACCGCCTATAGGCAGAGAGCTTTCGGGAATGTGTCCTGCGCTTTTTTGCAGAACGTCCTCACCGCAGCCATGTCTTATGGGCAGACTAATATCGCAGACAGGAATCGTAATATATGCCATTACATCATCATTTACGTTGAGCAGGTTTTTGTATTCAAGGTTAGATGCCGTTATATCCGTACTGCCGTTTATGGCATGGTCTGCAATAAGCTCGTTATACTCCCTTGCAGCACTCTTTAGTTCGTCAATCTGTTCCTGTGACATTTTTTCAATCTGTTTGCGGTAATCATCAATAACCCCCAGCTGATGTTTTTGGTGGAGATAGTTGCTTACTGCAGGATAAAGCAGTACCGACAATCCTACCGCAAAAATCAAAATACATACAATGATTTTTATTTTGTTTTTCATATAATGTATCACCCAAGCAAAAATCCGCCGTAAAACTGCTTACAAGCGGATTATTCGCAAATCTAATAATTATTTAGCATTTCTCTTTCTGCTAAAGAAAAGGAAGTATGCTGCACCCGCCATAAGCAAAAGTCCTATTACGGTAAAGATTATAGTACCAATACCACCTGTTACAGGAAGATCTATACCGGTCGTGTTTTTTATTACTTTATTCAGACGGTTTTGGTCGAATTGAAGTTCTGTGCTACCTGCCTTGTAATCTGATGTATCATCAGGCTTAACCTCAACTGGAACTAAATTCTCCGGAAGATTGTAGCCTGTCGGTGCTTTTGTTTCCTTAATGTAATATGTTGTATCGTTCAAGCCGTCAAGCATTAACTTACCCTTGTTTGCACCATTCTCGGTTACCGTGATTGTTGTTACCTTTGTTACAGCATCATTAGCTATTTCATCCGGTGTTGCAACTCTGTATCTCTGTATGCCGTCAACTCCTATTGCTTCTACAAACTGAATTAATCCTGTGCCGTCAGAGTTTTTATATACCTCAAATTCCGCACCTGCAAGTGCTGTTGTTCCGTCTTCGCCAACCTTTTGAATGTCAAGTCCCATGGTGTAAACCTTAGCGTCAGCTGTAGCTTCTGCAGGGTTTAGTTCACCTTTATATGCGGAATATTTTAATGTTACAGTATTCATATTTCCGTTAACGTTAGTCTCGGCTTCAATTACGGCATTCTCGTTCAGAACAGCCTCATATGTAATTTTGATATGGTCATACTGATTATTAATATTGGCACCATAATCGGTGATGCTGGCTGTGATTGTTGATGTGCCATCATATTGAGGATTAACAATTCCTGTATCCGCATCTGTATATGACGCTCCATCATCATTTGACAGTTGAGCCTTCAAGCTTGAGGGATTAATGGTAACTCCGTTCGGAAGTGTATCCACAAGAGAATAAGTTATACCATCGTTTACAATATCTGTTCCGTATTTTGGAAGCTTTGCAATAATTTCATAAGTAACTCTATCGCCGATATTTGTAATTGTTTCATCCTCGAAGGTGCCCTCATCGGATGCATGCACCTTTTTCTCAACACTGATTTTATCGTCCTTGGGCACAATTGTGAATTTGCTGAGCCATGTTGTATCGTCATCAGGATCCTGCATAGGCAGACAAGCAAGCACAGGTGCGGAAGCAATAAAGCCGTTAACGGGAGCGCCGGTCTGCAATATAGCATAGAAGCCGAAGTCTGTGGTTATCTGTGCTTTGCCTTCAGTTGCCGAAGTTGAAGGTGTTCCGTCGGGAATTTCAGTGGGATTTGTGCCCATAAAGGTTAAAAATTTGCCTATAATAGCACTGCTTTGACCGGCAGCATCTCCCTCTGTTTTGATTTTATTCTTTATATCTTTAACAGTTGCATCAACTCCACTAGTTTTTCCTGTATAACTGTTCCAGAAAGGCTGTGCTTTATCAGGGATTTTTACCTCAAGCATACCATTGACATTGTCAATATCTAAAAGCTTATAAGCGGTAAAAATTGCACCGTCATTTGAATCAGATTGAAGATCAATGTCGATCTGTCCTGTATCAACTGAGGAGCTCCATCCGGTTTTACTATCCATAATTGTCAAAGCCGAATCGATTGTTCCATTTAATGCGTATTTATCGGCATGCATCGTCTGCGAAAAGGCAACCATGCAGAAAACCGAAGTCATAATAATTGAAAATACTCTTTTTAATTTTTTAGATTTTAACATTTTCATTCTCCTTTTTTACTTAGTAATGTGATTTGTGAGTTTCGGGATATAAACTCATATAATGAGATATACCACCATAAAAATACACGACAACCCTGTCTGTACCGTCTGAATTACGGTTAAGAATAAATTGTCAGTCTTTATCGTATTCCTCCTTTACCGTTTTTAATCTGGAAATCCGCATTATCCATAATGCCGTCTAAAAATGCAAAAAGCCACAATCAACAAATCAACGTTTTAACATTTTAACGCTTGTTAATTACGGCAACTGGCGGACATATCACAATGTTGTAACTTAGCCCCTGTAGCTTTGCGACGCTGTTTTTCAACAGTTGTGCTATTATTTATATTTTATATCTTTACTATGCATTATAACATTCTTTGAAATATATGTCAATAATCTTCTGCATAAAATCCACATTTTTAACAAATTTCAAACGAATAAACGTCACTTTTCAGGTATAATTCCCCACCTCATTCAACAAAGTCTGCGGCTTTGCCACCTTTCCCTCCGGGGGAAGGCTTTACAGCGTAGCGTGTAAAGCGGCTATGGGTATGTTCCCACCGCCTAACCATAAATTTTGGCGGCGGCAGAGGGTATACCCATAGCCGCTTACAGAAAGTATGTCAACCTCGTTTTTAACTCAAATTATCCCTTAGCCTCATTCGGCAAAAATCGCTGTTGGCAAAAGTGCACACAGCATCATAAATATCATAATACCGCTTAATAATCTTTTCTTCATAGAAAAAACCTCTTTTCTTTTTCAATATTTTATGCTATAATAATTATACACCGTACATTGATGGTCGATACAAGTGGTTTAGGTGAAACATATTTATATGAGGTGTATTTTATGATAGGTAACCAAAAAAACTTATTTTCCATAGGTGAAATTGCTAAATCTATAGGTATTACAAGAAAGATTATATTGAATTACGAGGCAAAAGGGCTTATACAGCCCGACAAAAAAGACGGTGCTACAGGAAATCGGTATTACACGATTGATACGTTTACACAAATCCGTACAATTCGTGTTTTTCAAAATTTAGGTCTTTCTCTCGATGAAATATGTGATTATTTCAATGATGAAACAGATTTGATTTTGCTTATTAAACGACTGGAGACAATGCGTGATGAACTCAATTTGAGTATAGAAAAGCTTTATGAAAGAGCAAATAAAAATCCAAATCAGATTAAAGAAATCACTGTCGAGCCGCAAACCGTTTATTGCCGTACATACCATTCACCCACAATTGCCGAAAGAACCGTTGTCTTGAGAGAAACTGCACTTGAAGCAATGAGATTATACGGAACAGACACAACAAGACGTATGTATTTTATTGAATATCCGTTAGATGATACTGATGAAATAACTTATGCTGTAGCCGTCCCGCCCGAAAGCGAGGGAGAATACATATCAAATATCCCAAGCTTTCGTGCAATCTCACTGTATCATCATGGAGCATACGAGGATATTCCCGCCGCACGAGAAACTCTCATTTCTTACGCAAAGCAACACAACTTGAAAATATCAGGGAAATGCCGC
>JAQXXM010000008.1 GCA_029226065.1 Clostridiales bacterium | reverse complement strand
GCTTGGCGATAAGGCTCCGAAGATATTCCACGTTAACTGGTTCAGAAAAGATGACGAAGGCAACTTCCTATGGCCTGGATTTGGCGACAATATGCGTGTACTTCTTTGGATACTTGACAGATGTGCAGGTAAGGTTGACGCAAAGGAATGTGCAATCGGTTATGTTCCGAACGCTGATGATATTGATATCACAGACCTTGATATGACAAAGGAAGAGCTTGAAGCACTTCTTACAATTGATAACAATGAGTGGATTAAGGACGTTGAGGATCCTGAAACAGGTATCAAGGCGTACTTCGCACAGTTTGGCGATATGCTTCCTAAGGAAATGGCTGAAGAGTTAGCAAAGCTTGAAGCTAATCTTAAGGCATAATCATAATAAATGCATAAAAAACAGAGGTGAAACACAAGCACCTCTGTTTTTTGCTGATGAGAAAATAAGCCTTGCAGTGGCAGTTATATAAGTGTAATTAACAGTGCATACATAAGCGGAATTGTGATGATGCAAAGAGTATGCGATATCATCGCCATAGATGCACCTGTTGATGTGTCGCCGCCGTATGCGGCAGGGAATACAACTGTATTTAACCCAAGCGGTGTACCGAACGCAAATAAAGTAAGTACCAGTGTATTTTTATCTGCACCCAACAGCCATAAAACAGCTATAAACAGTGTCGGTAAAACAATCAGTCGTAAAGCTGTTGCTATATATATCCGACCATTCTTTAACAGCCCTACAAAATCATATCCGCCAACTACAAAACCTGTAAGTATCATTGCAAGAGGTCCCATACAGGAGGCACAGTTTGCGATGGTGGTTGACAGAAATGACGGGATATGCTCTTTTGCATTAACAAGCCCTAAAATCGCACCGATTAAAATTGATGCAAAAATGGGGTTTAAAAGGTTTTTAAATACGCTTTGTTTCGTTTCACCTTTGGGGATAAGGATTATAAGCCCCCATGTATATACGGCTATATTGAGAGGTAGTATGTAGAGCATATAATGATACAGCTCCGCATCGCCGAGAATTACAGGAACTATAGCATTACCCATAAACGAGAAATTTCCGAAAGAGAGTGCGTATTTGTAAATGTTACGCTTGTAGTAGTCATCGCCTGCAAAAACCTTTGATAATGGAATTGCAATAGCCAGTGCAATAGCCAGTGCCACAAGACAGTATAGTATAAGCTTATACTGCTCGGTTATAGACTCAACAGTACAGTATTCCATAAAATTTTTGATTATAAGTGCAGGAACAAAAAAATTCTCGAGTTTTGACAAGACTGTAGCAGTGTTATCAGGAACAAGCCTGGACTTTTTTGCCACATAGCCTATAATCATACACATAATCAGACAAAAAAATCAATAACCAAAACAGCTCTATTTTGCTGTATTGTGCAAAAATACTTGACAAAAATCACAGTGCATTGTAGAATAAAATAAAACCAAACATTAAAGAGGGATAATTATGGCAGACATAATAATAGGCTCAATAATTATTTTAGCGGTTATTTTTGCGGTAGGCTATATAATCAAGGAAAAAAGAAACGGTAAAAAATGTATAGGCTGTCCGTACAGCGAAAACTGCGGAGGAAGCTGCGGTGAGAGCAAAAAATAAAGAGGGAGCTGTTGCGTTAAACAGCCCCATATAATCTATTATAAAGTCACTTCTTTTTTGAGATTGCAGTGCCTTACCGCATCTCTGATTTTTAATACGAATGAGGGCGAAACAGACAGCTCATCTATTCCCATCCGCAGGAAGGTTTCTGTCAGTGCAGTATCTGCCGCAAGCTCTCCGCATATACCTATCCATGCTCCATGCTCGTGAGCGTTCTTTGCAGACATTTCTATAAGTCGCAGAACTGCCTCATGATGAGTATCAACAAATTGTTCTATTGCGGCATTTTGTCTGTCACAAGCAAGAGTATATTGGGTAAGGTCATTAGTACCGACACTGAAGAAATCCACCATAGACGCAAGTCTGTCGCTTATTATCGCCGCGGCAGGAGTTTCTATCATAATACCAAGCTCTGTTTTATTAGATATGGCAATTCCGTCGTCTTGTAGTTCGTTTCTTACTTCTTCGCATATTGCGAGTATTCTTTCAAGCTCCGAAACGCTTGTTATCATAGGAAACATTATACCTAAATTTCCATAAATTGAAGCACGATACAGTGCACGAAGCTGAGTTTTAAATATTTCAGGTCTTGTAAGACAAATGCGTATAGCACGACAGCCAAGTGCAGGGTTTTCCTCTTTTGCTAAGTTGAAATAATCCGCCTGCTTGTCTGCACCGATATCAAGCGTCCTGATAATGACTTTTTTACCTGCCATACTTTCAAGTACCCTTTTGTATGCTGAAAACTGCTGTTCTTCTGTAGGATAGTCGGTATTTTCAAGATATAAAAATTCGCTCCTGAAAAGCCCGATACCGCCTGCATCGCTTGCAAGCACGGCACCGATATTGTCAACACTGCCTATGTTTGCATAAATATTGATTTTTGTTCCGTCAAGGGTGATGTTTTCCTTGCCTTTAAGTTCCTGTAAAAGACGCTTTTTTTCTTCGTCATCTGTTTTTTTCTTTTCAAGACGTGATATTGTATCATCATCGGGATTTACAAATATCTCACCTGTAAATCCATCAACAATAGCCATATCTCCACATTTTACTGTTTTTAGAAATTCCTCTCCGACTCCTATTATGGCAGGGATATTCATATTCCTTGCAAGTATGGCAGTATGAGAGTTTGACGAGCCGTATGCTGTTACGAAAGCAAGCACCTTGTCCTTGTCAAGGAGTACCGTTTCGCTCGGTGCAAGATCGTCTGCACAGATGATGACTTTCTCGTCAGATGCCGAACTCTCGCCATCCTCCTCTGAAAGGCATTTTATTATGCGGTTTGATATATCTCTTACGTCTGCCGAGCGTGCCTGCATATACGCATCATCCATTGAGGAAAACATCTCTGCAAAGTTGTCCGCAGTCACTGCGACAGCGTATTCTGCGTTAACAGACTGTGTTTCAATTATGCTTGATATAGAGTCATTATAATCATCATCTTCAAGCATCATAATATGAATTTCAAATATCTGAGCATTAGCTTCTCCAACCTCTTTGAGTGCCTTGTTGTATATTTCCGAAAGCTGTTGTGAAGCTTTTTCTTTTGCTGTTTCAAGTCGTGCCTTTTCGGCCGCTACATCATCAACGTGTATTCTTTTTACGGACGTTTCATTTCTTTTAAAAACAGATATATGTCCGATAGCTACAGCACCGTACACTCCTTTGCCTTTGAATGTGATCATATTAATACTCCTCCCATAAGGTTAGTATACAGCGGATTTCCCGCTGTATACTAATCATATTGTGTTATTCACCGAAACCGTCCTCAAACATTTTCACAAACTCATCGAGTACCGACTCTTCGTTGCCTCCTGTGACAATAATCTCAACGTCAGTTCCTTTTTTTATTCCTGCCGACATAATCTGCATAACAGCCGTTGCCTTTATTTCCTTGCCGTTTGCTTTCATTATAATTTCACTGTCAGGATGTGACTTTGCCGCTTTTGTGATAATTCCGGCCGGGCGCATGTGCATACCCTCTGCATTTACTACTTTTACTATTTTTGATACCATAATACATTTTCTCCTTGTTATTATTTCTTTGTAACCTTCTTTTTAAACAAACCAAGCAACAACATTCCTACTATTGAGCCTACAAGAAGTGCTATGACGTATAATATAGGATTTCCTACAACAGGGAATACGAATATACCGCCGTGAGGTGCACGAAGTGTGCAGTTAAATGCCATTGAAAGACCGCCTGCTGTTGCCGCACCTATCATACATGCAGGAATAACTCTCATAGGATCTGCCGCAGCGTAGGGGATTGCACCCTCAGTAATGAAGCTAAGTCCCATTATGTAATTCACAGGACCGTTCTTGCGTTCTTCTTCTGTGAATTTGTTCTTGAAAAATGTAGTTGCCAAAGCTATAGCTATCGGTGGTACCATACCGCCAATCATAACAGCCGCCATTATATCAAAATTACCCGATGCAATAGACGCTGTACCGAAAACGTAAGCCGCTTTATTGAACGGACCGCCCATATCTATCGACATCATTCCGCCAAGTACACAGCCGAGAAGTATTTTGCTTGTACTTCCCATATTTGTGAGAAGATTAGCAAGCCCTACATTGAGCCATCCCATTATTGGGTTTACAGCACACATCATTATAGCAACTATGCCAAGTCCGCCAAGCGGATAAATGAGTACAGGCTTTATGCCGTTAAGTGATTTTGGCATACGATCGCACGCTTTTTCAAGTAATAGCATAAGATAACCGCCTAAGAAACCTGCAAGGAGCGCTCCCAAGAAGCCTGACGGAACGTTACCTGCCGGCAATGCGAATGTAGCACCTGAAACTGCCATTGCTCCGCCTGCCATACCTACTAAAAGACCGGGTCTGTCGGCGATACTCTTACCGATATATCCTGCGAGTATCGGTATCATAAGATTGAACGCATAGCCGCCTATAGTCTTAAACCATGCCGCCGCCGCAAGATGAGTACCGAAATCGCCGTCCTGCGGTGCTCCGCCGAGAGAGTCGATTAGAAATGCCAGTGCAATGAATATACCGCCTGCAACCGTAAACGGCAACATATTTGAAACACCGTTCATCAAATGCTTATATAGCTTTCTGCCGAAACTTTCGTCATTATCAGGTGAAGATACACTGCTGTCTGCCTTGCCCTCATGATGATATACGGGAGCATCACCCGATGTGATGCGGTTTATCAGTTCCTCGGGTTTCTTTATGCCGTCTGAAACTTTGGTGCGTATAACTTTCTTTCCGTCAAAACGTGACATAGCTACACTCTTGTCAGCGGCGATTATTATTCCGTCACATTCTGCAATTTCTTCGTCAGTGAGAATGTTTTTTGCACCGCCTGAGCCGTTCGTTTCTACTTTTATTGAGATGCCTAATTTTTTGCCAGCCTTTTCCAAAGCTTCAGCCGCCATATATGTGTGGGCGATACCTGTGGGGCAAGCAGTAACTGCAAGAACCTTGTATCCACTGGATGGGACTGCATCTTTTTTTGACTCATCAGAAAATTTTTCTTTTTCCATTTTGTCAATAATGTTCAAAAATTCGTCTTCACTCTTTGCGTTAATCAAATCCTTTCGGAAATCTTCATCCATAAGTATTGTCATTAGTCTTGACAGTACATCAAGGTGAACATCCCCGTCATTTGGTGCCGCTATCATAAACAGAAGATTGGACGGCTCATCATCAAGCGCCTCGTAATCAACACCTGTCGGAACTGTCATTGCGGCAAGAGACGGAGCTGTTACCGATTCACTTTTTGCGTGGGGTATTGCAACACCCTCGCCGACAGCTGTAGAGCCTTTTTCCTCACGTGCAAGGATGCCTTTTTTATACTCATCCTTGTCGGCAATCTTTCCGCCCTTTGCCTGAAGCTCTACAAGCATATCAATTGCTTCCTGTTTTGACGTTGGTGAAGCATTAAGCTGTATGCTTTCCTTTTTCAACAAATCAACTATTCTCATAATTATTCCTCCTTTTATTTTTTAAATTACAGAGTTTTAAGCAACTCTTTAATTTTCTCTTTTTTTGCTAGCCCATCTGAAAATGCCGTTGCACCTCCTGCGGCTGTTCCCAACTTCAGGGCATATTCATAATCCCCGTTCTGTATGCCTGCCGTAAAGCCTGCGACCATTGAATCTCCTGCTCCCACAGAGTTTTTAACCTTACCTTTACATACACCGCAACGGTGTGTTATGCCGTATTCGTCTATAAGCATTGCACCATCGCCCGCCATTGAAACAAGCACATTTACAGCACCCATATCCTGAAGCTTCCTTGCGTAAGTTTCAATTTCTAAATCTGTTTTAAGTTCGACACCGAACATCTCCCCAAGCTCGTGATTGTTTGGCTTTATAAGGAACGGCTTGTATTTAAGTACATTTAAAAGTAAATCATTTGTAGCATCAACAATGGTTTTGACACTCTTATTTGAAATCCTTTGCAGTATCTTCTCATAAATATCCGAGGGGAGTGAAGAAGGAATACTTCCTGCTAATATAAGTATATCCCCGTCAGATAATAAATCAAGCTTATTAAAAAGTGTGGCTACTGCATTATCATCAATATCAGGGCCCTGACAGTTCAGCTCTGTCTCCTCTGTAGACTTTATCTTTATATTTATTCGTGAATTGCCATCTTTCAGCCTCACAAAGTCTGTATCTAATCCCATATCGGAAAGCCCTTTTTGAATGGCATCTCCTGTAAAGCCAGCCGTAAATCCCAACAACTTTGAGTCAAATCCGAGCTCTTTTAGCACAATTGATACATTTATTCCTTTTCCACCAAAATATATTTCCTCGCTTAGAGAACGGTTAGTCATCCCGAAATTCAATTCTTTTGCATGGACAACATAGTCGATTGCCGGGTTGAACGTTACCGTATAAATCATATTACATAACCTCCTTTATGTTTGCCTTTGACATATATTCCTTGTCAGTGAGCTTATCGGTTATTATTTTAACACGTCCAAACTGTGCAAATGTAGCCGAGGCAGTCTGGTTGAATTTTGAGTGATCTGCGAGAATATACGCTGTCAGGCTGTTTTGCACTGCTGTTCTTTTACAGCAGGCTTCGTTGCGGTCGGGCGTTGTTATCCCGTTGGACAGTGATATACCATTTGCACCGATAAAGCTTTTTGTAAAGTTATAGCTTTGCAGACTGCTTACACATTCAGCACCGATTATTGCCTCGGTTGTTCCTTTGATTTCCCCTGCAGGAATGAATGTCTTAAACCCTCTTTGAGCCAGCTTTTGTGCGTGAGTAAATCCGTTAGTAACAAATGTAATATTCTTTTCGGGCAAAAAATCTATCATTTTTTCCGTTGTTGTTCCTGCATCTATGTAAACGAAATCACCATCATCAATAAGAGATGCCGCATATCTTGCAATAGCAGTTTTTTCTTCGTTGAAGAGTTTTGATTTTTCTTCTACATTTTTTTCTACTAAATTCCAGGAACGCTCATCGACGGATATTGCACCTCCATGCACCTTTTTGATAAGCCCTCTTTCATCAAGTGTTGACAAATCTCGTCTTACTGTTGATTCGGAAGCCCCAAGCATTTCACACAGCTCCGGGAGTTTTACGCTTTTGTCTTGTCTTACCTTTTCAATTATGATGGCATGCCTTTCTTCGGTAAGCAAAATTACCACCTCCATATTAAATATGATTGATTTTGAAATATTATGACTGTTTATGACTTGATAATATCACGTATTCATAGATAAGTCAAGCAAAAACTTTCAAAAACTTTCAAAAACAATCAAATTTGTATAGATACACAAATTTAGATTGTTCCATTTGGATATTTTAACAATATAAACACACTAAAAAAGCGTATCAACATACATCAATACGCTTTTATGTCTTATATGAAAGTCCTTTGTTTTCTATCGGCAAAAAATCTGATAATTGAAGTTCAGCACAGCGAAATGACAGTCGCTATTGTGACTTTGTAACTATTTTTTTAACCCATACTCCGTTTTTTACCAATATAAAGCCGATAATGCATTTAATAATGTCAAGCAACTGTACTAAAACGAACAAATACACTGCCGGAAGATTTGTATATCGGCTTGCGATGAATGCTACGGGAATAGACAATGCCCACATAAACACACTGTCGAAAAGGAACGTTACTATTGTCTTACCGCCTGACCGAAGTGTAAAATACGCCGCATGGATAAACGCATTCTGTGGCATAAATAATGCCTGTGCAACAATGAATTGTACCGCAACACTTCGTGCTTGCGGTGTAGTGTTGTACAAACGCGGAAACAGCGGTGCAATAATGAGCATTATAATACTTATAATCACACAAGAGAAAACAGAAAACGCAATAAGCTTAGTATCCGTCTCCTTTGCTTCTTTCAGTTTGTCCGCGCCCAATAGCTGACCGACAATAATCGCAACAGCATCGCCCATAGCGATAAACACGATGTTAAATACATTGTATATTGTATTTGCTATATTCATACCTGCCACAACGCTCAATCCTCGGATTGAATAGCATTGTGCAAGTGTCGCCATACCGCCCGACCACAACGTTTCGTTTACGAGCAACGGCAGACCTTTAATCACCATTTTCTTAAACAGCGAGAAAGGTATCAATAGCTTTTTATATACACCTACAATGTACTTATGTTTATCTTTGTTTTTATGTGTCCATATAATAACAATGGCAGATTCTGTGTATCGTGCAGTTACAGTTGCCAATGCCGCACCTACGACACCAAGCTTTGGAAATCCAAATTTACCGTAAATCAATAAATAGTTTAGTATCAGATTTACAAATACTGCAACGATGCCTGCCTTCATAGGCACGACAGTTTCGTTACACTCACGCAAAGTGCCAGTATAAACCTGGAGCATCATGAACGGCAAAAGACCTACAAGCATAATTTTCAGATACTGTCTGCCGTAATGAAGTGCCGCAGATAAATCACCGCCGTCACTGCCTCCACGAAGATATGATGTAATTAACTGTGTATCAAATACAGTAAATATTATAAAAGCAAGCACTGTAAGAAACGCAGATATTAAAATCTTAAACCTGACAGTATTTCGTATACCTTCATTATCCTTTGTGCCGTAATATTGTGCCGTAAATATGCCTGCACCTGCAACACCGCCGAAAATACAAAGATAGTATATCATAAGCAGTTGGTTTACTATTGCAACGCCTGACATCTGTTCTGTACCGACTCTTCCGAGCATTATATTGTCAAGCATACTCACGAAGTTTGTAATTCCGTTTTGTATCATAATCGGCAACGCAATAGCAAGGGTGTGCTTATAAAAGGCTTTGTTACCGATAAATTTATTAAAATTCATATTTATATTTAATCCTTATATATTCTTAGTCTAACGAGCAGTCTGTATATTCTTGCTCCTGACGGCAAAAGTATAATATCCTCACGGTTCATAATATGAAGTGCAAAAACTAATGCGAAATACACGATTGCCGCAACAATAATAGATATTGCAACCGATACTAAATTATGCATATATCCGTTGCCTAAAATGTTCATCATAAGCCAATACACTAACCCCGCACTGCCGCCCATAAAAATTCCCGAAACAAGCGGTTTTACAATGTATTTTTTTACTGTAAGCCTTATGGGTATATAGCGAATTAGTACGAAAAAGTTTATCAGAAACGCAACAAGCTGACACACTACCGACGATATCGCCGCACCGTATATGTTTATTGACGGTATGCGTATAAGCCATATATTAAGAATAACCTTGAATATACAGCCTACAAGTATGGCAACAGCCGAAACGTAGACTTTTCCTATACCCTGCAGAGCACCTGTTATAGTCTGAGTCAATGCACTGAATACCAAAGCTACAGCCATTATCGCAAGCAAGTCCGCACCGTCAGGCGTTGCAGGATAGATTATTTTATATATAGGCTCCGCAAGTACCATATAACCTATGGCACAGGGCAGTATTATAAGTATCGAAATAAGTATCGAATACGACGTCTTTTCAGATGCTTCAGCAGTATCACCCTTTGCAAGCGCCCCTGAAATTGACGGCACAAGCACTGTCGCAAATGCAATATTTAATGCCAATGGCATATTAATAAGCGTGTCACTCTTTGATAACATTCCCGACAGTGTTACGGCGGCAGTGTTTAGCTGTGCTGATGTTGGGCTTGTGACAGCTTTAGCACCTGCAATCGACGGTATTCCGTTTTGGAATGCAATCTCAATACTGCGTGTTATTGTAGCCAGGTCAACAACTCGGTTTACGGCTGTGATTATTGATGCCAAAGAAATTGGTATTGACAGCATCAGTATCATTTTCATTAACTTTTTTGTTGACACATTTTCTGTGTTCTTACTCATTGCGATGCGTTCCTGTATTGCATTTCTGCGCCGCAGATAGAATACAAGAAGATACCCAAACGAAATCAAGGTTGCGGCGGAGCTTGCCATATTAGCCCATGCCGCCATAATTTCGGGCGGTGTTATACCGTTTGGAGAGTATAAAAGCGTAATGCGTGTCAAAATCTGCATGGTGTATGGCATAATACCAACTGTCAGAATTACAAACACAATAGTAAGACCTGATTTGAATACCTGCTCAAGCATTTGTGAAAAGCTTGTTGCACGCATATCTGAAAGACCTTGGAAATATCCACGTATAACCGATGCAATACATACAAAGAACAGCGATGGTGCCAATGCACGCATAACGTATTGTGCGCCCGACATATTCATAATGTGTATCGCAATAAAGTCCGAGCCTGCATACAAAACTACGGCGCAGACAAGTCCGATAACCGAAAACATCTTTAATGCAGATGTAAACACCCTGTGCGCACCACGGTAATCATCAATTGCTACACGTTCAGAAACCATTTTTGCTATTGCATTTGGTATACCTACAGACGAAATCGCAAGAAGAACGGTATAAACCTGAAATCCTGCGTTATAAAAGCCGTTGCCCGTATTGCCAAATCCGTCAATATTAGTAATAACCATTCGGTAAACGAGTCCCAATACCTTTACCATTATCTGTGCAAATAAAATCATTGCAACATTACCCATAAAAGAATAAGATTTTTCTTTTTTACTCATTGTGCATCTCCTGAATTTATTTAATGGACGTGTGTCCTGCAAATAGTCGTTATTCTTTTACCATTATACTATCAATAGCAAAAAAAATCAAGGATTTTTACATAAATAATAAGCCTTGATAAATTATATTATTTTATCAGTTCTATCGTGGGACTTGCCATAATAGAATTTATCATAAAGCAAAAAGGAGGACAGCCTTATGTATATTGCAACAAATGAGGATTTGACATCACGGAGCAGTATAATAAATATATTACCTCAGTCACTGAAACGATATATGTATACAATAAATCTTGACGAGGCAGAGGAAATACGAATGATACAGGGTAAGCCTATGTATATACGCTATCCCGACGGAGACTATTTTATCACACAAAAAGGTATTCTCTCACGTGATGCAAAAAACGGATTGTGTATACAGAAAAAGCACATTGATGAAATGCTCGAAAAGATTACCTGCTCATCTCTGTATTCAGTAAAAGACGAGATAAAGAACGGGTATGTCACAATAAAGGGAGGACACCGTGTAGGTATAGCAGGAACTGCCGTAACGGACAGGGATAATGTGGAGTTTATAAAAAATATCTCAACAATGACTGTACGCATTGCTACGGAAATTATAGGTGCATCAGACTGTATAATCGGTGATATATGCGATGGTGAAATACGTAATACACTAATTGTATCACCGCCCGGCTGCGGAAAAACTACGCTTCTCCGTGATATTGTAAGAAATATATCGAATAATGGATATTGTGTAGCCGTAGCTGATGAGCGGTGCGAGATAGCGGCTATGCATAATGGGGAGAGTGCATTTGAGCTTGGTGACCGTACGGCAGTGCTTGAAAACTGCCCGAAACAGTACGCTATGACAACTCTTTTGCGTTCAATGTCGCCTGACGTCATTGTAACAGACGAGCTGGGCGAGGACAAGGACGTACAGGCCGTATCAAAAATCATCAACAGCGGTGTCGGAGTAATAGCAACAGCACATGGAAAAAATACGGAGCAGTTAAGAAAAAAGCAGGTTTTTTCGGAGCTTTTACCTATGTTTGATGTCATAATTACTCTTTCTAAGCGAAATGGTGCAGGAACAATAGAGAGGATAGAAAAACAATGCTAAGGCTTTTGGGCGGTATATGCGTGTTGGTATTTGCCTCATACGGCGGATTTTATATGTCAGGCAGGCTAAAGTCACGACGCGATTTTCTGCGTTCTATGGCAGAGTCGCTGACGTATATCGAATCAGAAATTGAGTTTGGACATTATGAGCTTAAAGATATTTTTATGCGTATAGATAAGGCGAGTGCAGTGTACGATTTTTTCAAAAAATGTGCAGAGGGACTGAATAAATCGGGTATAAGGTGTGTATGGGAGCGTTCAATTGCGGAATGTGGCGAAACAATACCGCTTAAAAATGAGGATATAGATGTATTACTTCAGTTGGGTGCACAAATAGGTATGAGCGATGTTGCAGGTCAAAAAACGGCAATAAGACGTGCTGTTACGCACCTTGACGCATTTGCAAGCACCGCTGACGAGGAATATGCGAGGCTTGGTAAAACATACAGGAGCTGTGGTGTTCTGCTTGGTATATTTTTTCTTATTATTGTGATATAGTTCAGGATGGAGATTACAATGGAGGTTGATTTAATATTTCAGATAGCCGGAATAGGTATAGTTGTTGCAGTGATAAATCAACTGTTGAGCCGTGCGGGGCGTGACGAGCAAGCGTTGTTGGTTACTATTGCAGGGCTTGTAGTCGTGCTTTTTATCCTTACAGAACGTATAGGTCAGTTGTTTATACAAATAAAGCAGATTTTTAACCTATGAATGAGCTTGTAAAAATTTCGGCAGTCGGGCTGGCGGGTGGACTTTTAGCACTCACGTTGCGTAAAGAGCGACAGGAGTTTGCGTTAGTGATAACGCTTGTTACATCAGTTATAATAGCAGGACAGGTTATATCAAGCGTAGGCGAGCTGTTATACGATATAGAGGGGATAGTGTCTGAATGTGGGATTGATATAAAGTATTTTACTGTGTGCATAAAGGCGTTGGGATTATCGTATGTGTCACAATTTGCCGCAGAGATATTGCGTGACAGCGGTGAGAGTGCAATAGCCTCAAAAGTCGAGGCGGCGGGGAAAATATCAATATTGTTGCTTACAATGCCCATTATTATGTCTTTTTTACGGATTTGCCTTAAGGTGGTGAACGGTATATGAAACGTATCATTGCTATATGTATATTTATAATAGCCATACCTACTATCGCTGCGGCGTATGAAATACCGCAGATTTCAGGCTATGATATGTTTGGCGAAACAGCAGAGAAGCTTGCGGCGGGAAAGCTGTCTATTAATCCTGTAGACGTATTTAACAACATAATATCATCAGTGTCAAGAGAGGTAAAATCCTTTTCTGTTACAGCATCTGTGATACTTGTTATGGCACTTTTATCATCAACAGTAAGG
The DNA here is from genome assembly GCA_029226065.1 of Clostridiales bacterium. GTDB lineage: Bacteria > Bacillota > Clostridia > UBA1381 > UBA1381 > Ornithomonoglobus. Next base: position 15,537 of record JAQXXM010000008.1, on the reverse strand, counting down.
ACGCTAAATATGGCATTGGGAGAAAAAGCGTCAGGCTCAGCGGCATTTTTTGCTTTTTTTGCGGTAATCAGCGGACTTACCTTAAACTGCTTTTGGCAAGCACTCACTTATGCTACAGAGGTTATAGGCTATATGACCGACTTTATGAGTAAGCTTACTCCTGCACTCATAATCACTCTTTTTGCCTGTTGCAAAACTGCAAGTGCGGCGGCATTTGAACCTGTTCTTTCAACGGCAGTTTTGGCAGTGTCAGAAATAATAAAAAGATGTCTTGTTCCATTGATTACGTTCTCGGCTGTATTGTCAATAGCGGGTAACGTGGGAGAAAAGAACAGTATATCGGGGTTTGTCAAGATTGTAAAATCCGTTACGAAATGGATAATGACGCTTGTAATTACAGTATTTACGGGCATAAACACTATATATGGCTTTGCTTCTCCTGCACTTGATGCGGTGGGCGCAAGGACGTTAAAATTTGCCGTTGGCTCCTTAGTGCCTGTTGTAGGCGGATTTTTGTCTGATACACTCGACACTGTGGCGGCATCAGGTACAGTTGTAAAAAACGCAGTGGGTGCATCGGGAATTGTGGTGATAGCAATTATTTGTATAACACCCATTATCAAAATAGGCATTATGCAGATAATGTTTAAACTTATATCAGCCATAACCGAACCGATAACCGACAGACGTATATCGCAGATGCTGTGGGATATGGGTGAGGCAATGGTGGCAGTGTTTGGGATTTTAGTTCTGACAGCAGTAATGTTTATTATAAACCTATGTATTATACTTAATTGCACACGTTGACTTTTATAAATATTACGATGGGAGCGTTCTGATGAAAGCGTACATTATATCAATTGCCGTATCGTCTGTGATATGTGCCGTAATAAATATGATTACACCCGAAAACTGGTCGAAATATATCAGTGTAGTGACAGGGCTCGTAATTACAGTTTGCATTGCACAGCCTATCATTAGCATTATAAGCGACGACGGCATCAGTGAGATAAAATACACGGCTACAGAACACAGAACAGACGGTGAAGCGGTTTTATATACAGAAATAAAAGAGGAGCTTGAAAAACGCATTAATGAAGATGCAAGACAACGCTTAAAAACTGATTTTGGTAGGGATTGCGAGGTTTCCTCGGTGGTAAAAATGAATAACGCATCTGTGTCGGGTGTTAAGTCAATTGAAATATCGGGGGATAAAATAGATGCGGTAATAATTGGAAAAATGCGTGAAATTTATGGTGCAGATGAGGTAAAATATGTCGGAACTGAAAAAAGCATTAAAAAATCGGAATAATCGGCTTATGCTTGTAATATTAATAATTGGAATTGTAATTATTATACTTTCATCACTTTCCGATAATAAGCCGAACACAACAAATCAGGATAAATACATGGGAGAGGAGGAACAGTTAAGCGAAATATTGTCAGAGATTAACGGTGCCGGCAGAGTGTCTGTGATGATTTCATACGAGGACTATGAGGACAGCGACAACAGCATTGGCAGAGGCTTTTCAAATGGAGATACGCATATTAAGCCTCGCGGTGTGATAGTAGTTGCCGATGGTGCGTCGACACCGTCAGTCAGAAACGATTTAAAGGAAGCGGCGGTTGCTGTTACGGGCGTCGGTGCCAATCACGTATGCGTATACAGCAGATAAATAAAAATTGACTATTATATAAAAAGGAGACAGTTAAAATGATTTTAAAGAAAAAAGAAGTAATTGCGGCATCACTTGTGGTATTGATAGGTCTTGCCGGATATCTGAACTGGTCGTATCAGGATACAGTAAGCGTAAGAGATAACGAATCGTACTTAGAAACGGGTAAAATGCTTGGCGAGGCGGAAATGGTTTCGTCAAATAATAAAACCTCCGAGAAAAAGGAGGAGACTAAGACTGATAAAGAGGACAATAAAACAAAGGTGGAAAACACAGTATATTTTGATGATGCAAAACAAAACAGAGAATCGGCAAGGTCTGCGGCAATGGAAACACTTAAGGCTACAGCACAGGACGAAAGTGTAGATGAAGCAACACGTACTCTTGCAGGTGAAAAGCTTGTACGCTGTGCGGAGGATATAGAGCTTGAAAACACTATAGAAAGCATAGCCTCAGCAAAGGGATTTCCTGAAATTTGTGCATACATAAACGAGGATTGTGCAGTAATTACCGTGCGTGCCGACGGACTTAACCAGACACAAACAGCGACAATATGTGAGATAGTAACAGAAACTGCAAACATTTCAATGGATAAGATAAAGATAGTAGAAGTAAAATAATTAGGTTGTATAAAAAACGTCCGGGTTTGTTGCGTTAGCAACAGCCCCGGAGGCGTTATAATAGTATAGCGTATCTCATCTCATACGTCTTTGTCTTTTGCGGTAACGGCGTTCACGTGGGTTACGGCCGTATTCGTTAGTACCTTCTTCGCCGTCAGAGAGCATAAAGAACAGTGACACAACCGTTCCGACTACAGGAACAAGGTTAAGGAACAGCCATTTCCCTGTTCTGCCTATATCGTGCCAGCGTCTTGACATTACAGCAAGTGACGGGCATATCGTAAGCAAAACATACATAAAAAACAATACGGTTGCAAGTGTCTGCTGTTCTTGTGCGGCATTAAGGTAAAAGTATGCAAGTGCCGCAATGAGTATGGAATTGACAATAGTATAGCCCCAAAACTCAACTCTTGTTGCGCGCCCTTTAAAGGTCGCATAATGTCCTAAACAAATAAAATATGAAGTCATATCTTTTCTCCTTTTCAAAGCCACTCATCTATACGCTTCGTAAACTCAATTGAGCCTACGTCATAGTTTAAATGTCCTGTATCGTAAAAACATTCTTTCGGAAACTCGTCTTCAAGATTAAGTACCTCCACGCCGTAACGTGAAAATATTGCATCTGCTGATGCGTGAACGGACTTTACTATCTCGGGTTTTTCAAACATAGGATTCCAGGGCATATATACGGCACGTATTTTTATATTGTTTTTTTGACAGTATTCTATGACCGATTCTAATGCGTTGAGATTTTCAGAATACGAATCAAGTGTTTTATTAAAAAACTCCGTTTCATATTCTGCCATTTTGTTTTCAAGCTCCGCATCAGAAATACGTCCGTGATATACTGCCTTTTCCTGATAGGTGTACGTCATAGGCATAGGACTCTTGCCGTTGAGCAGATTATTAAATCCGTCGGTTATGAGCGGATAAAACCTGTCACGTTCAAAGTATGCATACGGCTGATACGGCTTTTTATGCCATATATACGTAGGATTAGTATCAAAGTCATCATAAAGCGTCAGGTAGTTAAGACCTATTACAAGCTCGGACCCGATATTTATATGACCTTTTTTTATCATCTCCCACAAGTCCGTTACTACGCCGTAATCAAGCCCGCAGTTGATGTAGCCGGACTTGCTTTCATCTTCGATAAATGACGAAATAACAACGGAGTTCCCGAAAAAGACTTTGTCCCAAACCTTTTCGGGGTGGTCGTGTTGCGTTATTTCAAAATCGTTTTTTACAAATACGTTGCTGTTGGCTATAAACCTGCTGTGTGTCATATAAAAATCCGAAAATACTGTTGTAGCAAGTATTAAAAGCGACAGCATTATTTTAAACTGTTTTTTCATTATGTTCCTCCATATATCGAGGTTATATCTTTATGCAAAAAAGCTTTTAAGTATCCTGAAAAATTGTTCTGTATTGACTGTAAAAAGCAATGTATTTACGGCGAATGCGAAATTAACTAATATACAACGCAATACATATACGGCTTTATTCATTTTACGCTTATCGACTTTAGTAAGCCCGAACAGGTTTTCAAGTCCAAGACAAAGTCCGTTATATATACCGCCTATGATATATGGGAACGTAAAGCCGTGCCACATTTCCATAACAAACATTGTGCAAAATCCTACTAATGCAGATGCGATACGTCCTAAACGTTTGCCGTTAAGGACTACAAATATATGCTCACGCACCCAATCGGAAAGCGTAATATGCCAATTTCGCCAGAACACCGTAAATGATGCCGAGCTTAGCGGTTTACGGAAGTTCTCGGGAACGGTAAAGCCCATAGCCGAGCCTGTTGCTATTGCTATATCACTGTAGCCTGACAGATCAAGATAGACAGTAATGTAGCTTAATAATATAAGCAGTAAGCTTAAATACCACGTAAGCTCCATATCGAGAATATGCGTAAATACCGCCGTCACAAACCACAGCACAACCATCTTTTTGAACATTCCCTTTATAAATCGCTTTATATAGCCGATAAAATCGTCAAAGGTCAGCTTTTTCGGATTTGTATACACTCTTAGCCAGTCACGATACCGAAATATCGGACCTGCGGTGAATGTGGGAAAGAACAGTATGTAGTTTGCATACGTAAAAAACGGAATATCCATTTCTGTGTAGTACACAAAATACAACGCATCAACGGCTTTTAGCATGTGATATGCTATACCGATAAACACAATCAGTACGGGCAGCTGCGGTACAAATTCGTGCATACGTCCGTAAAAGAACGGTATTGTACATATAAGACAGTAAAGCACAAAAAGGAACTTTCTGCATCGTTTTCTGTGTGTCAGGTGCTTTATCATTATGAACGTAATCAGTATATATCCAAGACTGATTAAAAGAAGCTCATAAGATATAATTCCAATAACTGCCACATTTGCCAATATTAATACCTTAGGTGCTAAATCCTTTTTAAATACAAGCCGTGTAAGGCCTGAAAACAGGATCATTATACCTGATGTTATAAGCAAAAGGAACAGCGTTGGAGCTTCAAGATACCACATATCGGTTTCCTTTCTTTATTGCTTGCTTTCAACTACCGCCGCAATTTCGTTTACTGTGTTCATAGGGAACAATGTAATATCCTTTTGAGTTATTGATATTGCGTATGTTTCCTCAACAAAATGGATTATCTCTACAGCACCGAAACTGTCTACAAATCCTTCGTTAAAAAGATGAACATCGTTTGTGAAGTCGGGATCGTCACCTATTTCAAATTTTTCTCTTATAAACTCGCTTATTGTTTCTGCTATAGTCATTTTAATTCGTCCTTTCTGTTATATATTGTTTCTTTAACGCCTGTCTGTCTATTTTACCGCTTGGCGTATGGGGAAATTTTGCCATTGACACAATTTTTTGCGGTATCATATATGAAGGCAAAGTCTTTTTCAGTTCCATATTAAATTTACGCTGGACAATTTCAGCTTGAGTTTCAAGGAACAGGTATATCTCCTCTGTCTCTTGTGAAAACATCGCACAGCAGTTATCTATACCGTCTATGGCTGCTGTTGCCGCCTCAATATCGCCAAGTTCAATACGGTTTCCTCGAAGCTTTATCTGGCTGTCAGCACGTCCGACAAACATAATGTTTCCGTCAGATGCCTCGTATACAAGATCGCCTGTGCGATAGAGCCTGTCGCAATACATTTTGTTAAGCGGATTTTGCACAAAGGCTTTTTTAGTTATTTCGGGTGAGTTCCAATATCCTGACGCTATTCCACTGCCGCCTATATAAAGCTCGCCCTGCTCGCCTTTTTTACATTCTTTGCCGTCCTCGTCAAGTATGAGTGCTTTCATATTAGCGCAAGGTATGCCGATAGGCAAAGTTTCGCCCGCTGAATAACTGCGGTCAACTATATAGTAAAGCACTATATCCGTTGCCTCTGTAGGTCCGTACATATTAACAAATGTACAGTCGGGATATGCATCAATCCATTGATTGAGCTGTTTTATTGGCATAACCTCACCTGCAAAGAGTATAAGCTTTAGCGTTTTTAAATGCTTCTCGGAAAGTATACCCGAATTTGCAACGCTTATCATTACTGTTGGCACCCAGAATATAATTGAAATATTCTCCTCGCTAAGAAAATCGAACAGCTTTTCGGGGTACATAAACAATACCTCAGGAATGATAACTGTCTTACAGCCTGTATAAAGTGCCGCAAACATATCAAAAACGGAATTATCAAAGTGAAATGCACTTTGCATACCTATAATGCTTTCTGAATTTATATCAAAAGTATCTGTAAGCCACTTTGTATAGTCAAGTACGGCACGGTGAGAAATAGTAACGCCTTTTGGTGTGCCTGTTGAGCCGCTTGTATACATTATATATGCCGGGTCAAGGTCGGTTGCCGTATTCAGAACAGCATTGATTTTATCGTCATCAATATTGCCCGATACAAGCTCATCATATATTAAAATCGGTACATCAACACCTGCGTCTGTAAGCTTTGCTTTACCGTCTCGGTCTGTTATAACAGCCGCCGGACAGAGATTTTGAGCAGTTGCCTTAAAACGTGCCATAGGCACTGCATAGTCCATAGGTACATACGGACTGCCGGCATACATACTGCCCATAAACGTCACTATTGAATTAATGCTTTTCGGCATATAAACCATTACGGGCAGAGTTTTTCCTGTTGTTACAGCACGCATTAATGACGATGCAAGCGTGCGGGCTGATTTTTGCAGTTCTTTAAAGGAGATACTGCCGTATGTGTCGGAAAATGCAGTTCTGTCACCGTATTTCTCAGCGGCAAAATCAACAAGCTCTGCCGATGAGGTATATAATTTTATCATTACATAATTCCTTTCGTTGTTTACAGGGATTTTTTCAATGTTACCCTGTCAATTTTATCGTTTGCCGTATGAGGAAATTTTTCCATTACAACAAGTCTTGAGGGCAGCATATATTTCGGAATATACTTCTTAAGCTCGTTATTGAACTTTCTTAGTATAAGCTCCTGTGTGCTTTCAACAAACAGCACAATCTGTTCGTTTGGTGCATCAAACACTGCACACGCACCCTTGACACCCTCTACACACATCGCCGCACATTCAATTTCGCCAAGCTCTATACGGTTGCCTTTTACCTTTACCTGGTTATCCATACGTCCGTCATACATAATAAGGCCATCATCGGTTATATATGCAAGGTCGCCTGTGCGGTATATACGCTCCTCATAAAAGGGATTAGCAGGATTTTGAACGAACACCTTGTCCGAAATTTCAGGCTTATTCCAATAACCTAAGGATACGCCTGTGCCTATAACACATAACTCACCTTGTTCATTCGGCTTTGCAATTTCATTTTGTTCGTTCAGTATAATAATACGCATATTTTCACAAGCACGGCCTATAGGCAAGGGATCTGAATCGTTAAACTCACGATCTACAATGTAGTAGGTGCATACATCGCTTATTTCTGTAGGACCGTAAAGGTTTGCATATACAGCCTGTGGGTGGTTTTTACGCCATATATTGAGCTGAGTGTTAGGCATAACCTCACCGCAGAATGCTACTGTTTTAAGGGTGGGCATCTCTACATCGCTTAACGCACCTGAATTTGCAACGTTAATCATAACCGTCGGCACCCAGAATATTGTTGTGATATTATTGTCACGAATATACTCGGGAAGCTTTGAGGGAAACATAAACAATGTTTCGGGGATAATGTTCATTTGTGCACCTGTCAGAAGCATTGAGTATATATCAAAAATAGAATTATCAAAATAGAACGGTGCCTGATTACCAAGCTTTGTATGCTCGTCAATCCCGAATGTACGCTGTACCCACAATGCGTAGTCAACAACGCCTCGGTGCGGTACGGTAACGCCTTTGGGTTCACCCGTTGATCCGCTTGTGAACATAATATATATCGGATCAGTATCAACTACTGTATTAAGTGATTTGCATATACTGTTGCAGTCGGCTTTCGTGGTTGATATATCGTCATATATATGAATATGCATTGTCTCGGGAACAGACATTGAATTTATAGTAGCCAAGCCGTTTTCGTCTGTTATTATGTGACCTCTGCCCTCTAATAAATCCACTATTTTTTGAATTCTTGACGGAGGCATATCGTATGCAATCGGTACGTATGGATTTGCTGAATACATCGCACCCATAAACGATGCTATACATCTCACGCTTTTGGGCAAAAACACCATAACAGGCTCGGGCATATATCCGCCGTCTGATACGCTAAGCAGTGCTGTAGCAATGCTGTGTCCGATTTTTTGAAGCTGTATAAACGAAAGATTTTCATTCTCGTCAGATACTGCAATTTTGTCTTTATATCTATCTGCGGCGTCATCAAGCAGACGTACCGCACTGTTTGGAATAATCATAATTAATCTCCGTAGAATAGTTCATTTGGCATTAAATTAACATTATGCCATTAAAGATTATATCATTATTTAAAGGATATGTCAATAAAAAGCAATAAAATAAGGGATGTATAAAGAGTGCAGACCGCATAAAGCGAAAATATGACATAATCTGCACTGTTTTTACATCCCCTTAGAGACCGTTGACACTTTTAGTCTCTATATTAATCATCAATAGCAGAATTTGTAGCTGTTGCGAATATTGCCTCAACCTCTGTTGACGGTTTCTTGTCAATAAGCGAAACGATAACTGCCGCAAGTACACATGCGATAAATCCGGGTACAATCTCATATATTCCCGTTGATGAGAAATACATCAGCCATACTATATCGACAACTGCACCTGTAACGATACCTGCTACGGCACCCTTGTATGTGAAACGCTTCCAGAACAGCGACAGGAGTATAACAGGACCGAATGCCGCGCCGAACAATGCCCATGCGTTTGAAACCATATCCATTATTGCCTGTGCACCTTCGCCCTTGCTTGATGCGATAAAGTATGCAACAACTGCCACTACTACAACTATAATTCTGCCTACCCACAGAAGCTCCTTTTCAGATGCGTTCTTGCGTATGATAGGCTTGTATATATCGCTTGTAAACGATGATGAGGCTACAAGTAACTGTGAGTCCGCAGTTGACATTGATGCCGCAATTATAGCTGCAAGAAGTATTCCTGCGATAAATGAGGGGAATATATATCTTGTAAGTTTAACAAAAATAAGCTCCTGACCGTCTGCACCCAGAAGTATCTTGGCAAACGGCTCGCCGTCCATTATGTACATTCTTCCAACATAAGCAAGTACCATTGTAGCAACAAGTGTTATAACAACCCATATAATAGCAACTGTTGCTGATTTTTTAACCATACTTGGCTTTTCAATAGACATAAATCTTACGAGGATGTGCGGCATACCGAAATATCCCAAGCCCCATGCAAGACCTGATATAATCTCCTGGGGAGATGCAGAGAACAGGTTTGCTGTAAAAGCATATTCATTGCCGTTGGCACTTGTTATAACTTCGTTTAAAAGTGCATTGTCTTTTTCACCGAAGAATATCATAATAATCGGAACTGCAAGTAATGCAACAAGCATTAAAAGTCCCTGGAAAAAGTCTGTCCAGCACACTGCTTTGTAACCGCCAAGGAACGTATATACAAGAATGATTGCCGCAAATATAATCATTGCTATATCAATGGGAAGTGACGGAAACAACTGATTAAACACCTTTGCTCCTGCTGAAAAAGCTGAAGCAACGTATATAGTAAAGCTGATCAGAAACACCACTGCACATATAATTTTAAGTGCGGAGCTTTTTGCCACAAATCTATTTGTAAGGTACTGCGGGAGTGTTATTGAGTCACCCGAAGCCTTTGAGAATTTACGAAGCCTTTTTGCTACGAAAATCCAGTTTAGTGCTGTACCGATAGCAAGTCCTATTCCTATCCATGCCTGACCGAGGCCAAACGCAATTATTGAACCGGGCAAGCCCATTAAAAGCCATGCACTCATATCCGATGCCTGGGCGCTCATTGCCGTTACCCAAGGCCCCATCCGTCTGCCACCTAAAAAATACTCTTTCTCTCCGTTGGATTTGGTCGCAATAAAGAAATATGCGCCAATACCCAGCATTGCTACGAAATATAGCACGAATGCTACAATTTCTCCTGTCATAATAAAACATCCTTTCATTAACTCATCTTTTGAGCATATAATACTCCATTATAACACATTTTGGCAATAAAAGCAATAGCAAAAATGCAATTTTTGTCAGATTTCTGTTGAATTGTAAATGATGGGTGACACTTTTCTTAAAAAATAAAAAGCTCGCCCCAAATTACCTTTGTCTACAGTCTGAAATGCACATGCATTTTTTGTCAGATTTATTTGTCGGTTACATAAAAAAATGGATTTTGACTTGATTATTTTGTTTGAATATGGTAAAATATAATCGGTATAAAATAGAATAGATGAGGATTAATGTATGAAACCATTAGTAGCGGTCGTTGGCAGACCGAATGTTGGTAAGTCAACACTATTTAATAAAATTTCAGGTGCAAGAATAAGTATAGTCGAAGACACGCCCGGTGTAACACGTGACAGAATATATTCGGACGTATCGTGGCTTGACAAGCATTTTACGTTGATTGACACGGGCGGTATTGAGCCTATGTCAAAAGATGAGATACTGTCTAAAATGCGTGAGCAGGCACAGCTTGCAATAGAAATGGCAGATGTAGTCATACTTATGACTAACATCAAAGAGGGTGTAACGGCAAATGATTATGAGGTTGCACAAATGCTCTTAAAGGCAAAAAAGAAAATAGTTCTTGCAGTAAATAAGGTAGATAATATAGGTGCTCCGCCTATGGAGTTCTATGAGTTTTATAACTTAGGATTGGGCGATCCTGTTGCAATATCCGCATCAAACGGCTTGGGCTTAGGTGACTTGCTTGACGAGGTAACCCATAAATTCCCAGAGGACGCCGATACAGAGGCGGACGAGGACGAAATTAAGGTTGCGATAATCGGCAGACCTAATGCGGGCAAGTCCTCGCTTATTAATAAGCTTATGGGTGAGGAACGAGTAATCGTTTCAGATATTGCAGGCACTACTCGTGATGCTATAGATACACATTACGAAAAGGACGGAGACAGATTTCTGTTTATTGATACTGCGGGTATACGGAGAAAGAGCCGGGTAAATGAGGCGATAGAGAAGTTCAGCGTAATCCGCTCGTATGCGGCGGTTGACAGAAGTGATGTCTGCATCATAATGATAGATGGCACGGAGGGTATTGCTGAGCAGGATACGAAGATTGCAGGTTATGCCGATGAGCAAGGCAAGGCGTGTATATTTGTAATTAACAAGTGGGATATTGTCAAAAAAAATGACAAGACAATGAACGAGTTTAAGTACAAAATCCGTGAAACCTTTGCATTTATGTCGTATGCGGCAATAATGTTCACAAGTGCAAAAACAGGCAGGAATATTCCCGCGCTCCTTGAGGAGATAAAGAAGGTAAATGAACAGCACAAACGAAGAATTACTACGGGTATGCTTAACGATGTCATAAACGAGGCTGTAAATAAACAACAGCCGCCGTCTGATAAGGGTAAGAGATTGCGTATTTATTACGGCACACAGGCAAGTGTTGCTCCACCAACATTTGTACTGTTCGTAAATGATAAGGACCTGTTCCATTTCTCATACAAACGGTTTATAGAAAATCAAATTCGTGAGAATTTTGGGTTTGAGGGTACGCCGATAAGGCTTATAATAAGAGAACGAAAAAAGGATCAGTAACAAGGAGATTACAATGGCTTTAGTTTACACAATTGCAGTAGCGGTTATAGCTTACTTAATAGGAAGTATCAATTCGTCTATATTGATTTCAAAGGCAGTAACAGGAAAGGACATAAGAACAAGCGGTTCGGGTAACGCAGGAGCAACAAATATGCTCCGTACAATGGGCAAGAAATATGCGGTTATTACACTTGTGATTGACATATTAAAAGGTGTTGTTGCGTTACTTTTGGCAAAGCTTGCAATAAATCTTGGAGCGTATACATCTGCGACATATATTGCAGGCGTGGCTGTGGTGCTTGGACATAATTTCCCTGTATTTTTTGGGTTTAAGGGCGGAAAGGGCGTTGCGACATCTTTAGGTGTGGTTCTTCTGCTTGACTGGAAAATCGGTCTTATAACGCTTGTTGTAGCGTTAGCTGTAATGGCAATTTCAAAATACGTATCACTTGGCTCCATTACGGCGGCGGTGATTTTTATGGTACTGCAGATAGTGGCAATGGCGGTAACAGATGCTTTTGATGTATCAAGACTTATATGCGTTCTGATACTTGGCGGATTGTTAATTATACGCCACAGAGCGAACATTGCAAGATTAGCTAACGGAACGGAAAACAAGCTTGGCTCAAAGAAAAAGGAGGCATAATAGTGAAAATAGCAGTAATAGGCTCAGGCAGTTGGGGTACGGCAATGGCTATGCTTCTTGCCAAAAAAGGCAACAGCGTATATTTGTGGTCCTGGATTCAGGAGGAAACAGACAGACTTAATTCCGATCGTGAAAATAAGGAATTTTTGCCCGGAATAAAGCTTCTTGACAGTATAGTATGTACACATGATATGGGCGAATGTATAGAGGGTACGGAGGTTATAGTGACTGCTGTTCCGTCACCTGCAACACGGACAACAGCAAAGGCTATGTCGCAATATGTAGCCGACGGACAGAAGATTGTAAACATCTCAAAGGGACTTGAGGGCGATTTGCGGCTGTCCGAGGTTTATAGATCGGAAATTCCGCAGGCGGACATATCTGTATTGAGCGGACCTTCTCACGCAGAGGAAGTCAGCAGAGACATTCCGACCACCGTTGTTATAGCATCAGATAATAAGGATACGGCTGAATTTTTACAAAATGTATTTATGACTGAGAACTTCAGAGTTTACACATCTGATGATATAATAGGTGTCGAGCTTGGCGGTGCGTTAAAGAACGTAATTGCACTTTGTGCAGGAATATCGGACGGCTTAGGCTACGGTGATAATACAAAGGCGGCACTTATAACACGCGGCGTTGCAGAAATCTCAAGACTTGGCGTTGCTATGGGCGCAAAAGCGTCAACGTTTGCGGGACTGTCGGGATTGGGCGACTTAATCGTAACAGGTACAAGCACCCTTTCACGTAACCACACAGCAGGCGAGCTTCTCGGCAAAGGTATGGATCTTGACACTGTTTTGAAAAAAGTACACATGGTTGTTGAGGGTGTCAATACTGCGACAGCGGCGTACAATTTAGGTAAAAAATACGGCGTAGAGACGCCTATAATCGAACAGGCATATAACGTTTTATATAACGGCGTAAATCCTAAAGATGCAGTTAATATGCTTATGACAAGAAGAAAAACATCTGAATAACGGAGATGAAAACAAAAATGGACTTATTTATTTTTGACAATATAAAAAATGATGCGATAGTACAGGCGATAATTCAAAAGGACAACGCAAATCTGCTTCGTGGCATTGTAAAATTTGCAGAAACTGAAGGCGTGACAAACGATAGCTTGCGAGAGTACATAGCATCATTACTTGCTAACGATGAAAATGTACTTTCAAATCTTGCACGGAGTGGAAAAAAAGTCGGAGAAGATTTATGCAGACTTGCAATGCTTGATATTGAGACTATATATAGTAGATTGTTCAATACAAAAATCAAGTACAAGCCCTCGGGTAATGATACAGGTTATTATAGTGGTTATACGGAGTCTATCAAGTGCATAACAGCCTCGCAGACGCCTGCTGAACTGCTGGAGCGGCTAATCGAGCATTATTCTAAGCTTGGCAGCGGACTGCTTGGAAAATATATAGCATTCAGGTTTGACGGTGAGCTTAAAGGTATAGATAATTCGGATAAAGCAGATTTTGCACAGATTGTAGGTATGGAGCATCAGAAAAAGGTGCTGATTGACAATACAAAAGCGTACGTTGACGGGAAATTTGCAAATAACGTGTTACTTTTTGGCGACAGAGGAACAGGAAAGTCAACGTCTGTAAAGGCACTGCTTAATATGTTCGCAAAGGACGGATTAAGAGTTATAGAGCTCCCGAAAAGTGCAATAACAAAGATACCCGAGCTTACAAAACAGCTTGAAGAATCACCGCATAAATACATACTGTTCCTTGACGATTTGACTTTTGAACGTCATGACACGGAATACAGAGCGTTAAAAATTGCTATGGAAGGACAGCTTCAGGCAAACGCAGGCAACGTATTGGTTTACGCAACCTCAAACAGACGTCATCTCATCCGCGAAACGTGGGCAGACCGAGACGGGGGAGAGGTGCATGTAAACGACAATAAACAGGAAATGCTTTCACTTGCTGAAAGATTTGGTATAAGCCTGTTCTTCCCGGCACCTGACTCAAAGCAGTATATAGAGATAGTTCGTGTGCTTTTAGAGCGTAAGGGTGTTGAAATGACCGACGAAATTAAGAAAGAAGCGGTTAGATGGGAAATGAATTACGGCGGAAAAAGCGGACGCTGTGCAAAACAGTTTGTTGCTGATTTTATGCATAGGAACTAATAAGTGTGATTGATGTGGGCATAGTAGTAGCTATAGCCCACTATTTTGTTTGTTCAAAATTTTTGCATCCAAGACTGAAAGACAGGGGTGCGTGGGGGTTTTATACGTGCGTTATGCTGTTTTATGGCACAAAAAAAGAAATAACCCTTGATTGCATCAACACCTACAACCAAGGGTTATCTCTGTTCGCTCTTATTATCTAACATCATATTGTTTACCTCTCTTTCTGTTGATTTCCTTTTACTCATCTTTATTATCATCTGTTAAACTTAATTTCTAAATTTCTCTAAGGAGAATACCCTTTGTTTAAAGTATGTTTTTAATTTGTAAAAGGATTTTCTGCTTGTTTTTGATTTAAAATGAAAGCTCTTTACATCGGACTTAGCCTTTGCCTACTGATGCTTTCGCATCCAATCTATATAAAGCGTTACACCGCCGTGTTTTCATTGAATCCGTCCGATATACGTTGTTGACAGCTTCATTTTAAGTCGTCTTACATTCTCATTGGACCTTACCTCCTGTTCCTCTTTTCACTTATATAATAGCATAAAATTCGAGCAAAATCAATTGACAAATTGTTAAATAATTGAATAATCTTTTTATATAAAAGGCAGATTTTTGTGGGGAAAACAAAATAACTCTTTACAAACACTGTGTAGATGTGATATAATAAATCTGTTGGGTGCTTAGAAAACACTACTCTACAGAAATATTCTATATAAAGCAAAAGGGGCTGTTGCGTTAGCGATAGCTCCTTGTGGGGCTGAATGAATTTAGATGCAGAATTCGCAAAACGAAGTGAAATGCGGATTTATTCGCATTTCGCCTTTCCCGACGGCGTACGTTGGTACTCCGAGGGTGAGTTTTGCGGATAGTTCAAAGGCATTAAATACAAGAAATCCGCATTTTTTTTTGCGGATTTCAACGTTAATTTGTTATATAGAATTTAACAGGTATTGATTTGATGCCATTTTAAGCCTTTGAACGGTCTGTGCTAAATGCAACAGTCCCTTAAATATTTTTTAAACATCTGCATTCAATTTTGCGACATACCTTTTGTACTCACGATTGTTAACCTTGATAGATACCGTCGGACTTGCCATATATATCTCGTTCATAATATCTACAACGTTCTTTACACTAAAATCCTGAACACACATAAATGCACATTTTCCGTCCTTAGTCTCTATATAAAAGATATCAAGCCCGGAAA
>JAQXXM010000007.1 GCA_029226065.1 Clostridiales bacterium | reverse complement strand
TCCATGTGCGGATGTGAAATAAAAATATCCGATACTGCAAGCAATTCTACTCCCATCAGATGGGCAGTATATGAACAGGTTTCTCCTGCGTCAAACCAATAAATTCTTCCGTTTAATTCCAGAGCCCATGCTGTATGGTGTCTTCCCTTAAAAGGTTCGGTTCCCGAACAACTTCCGAAAATATAAAACTTCATAATATAATAACCTCACATTCCATTATTTTCTAATTTATGACCATCAAAGCCTTTCACAAAACTCAGTTTGAATCAAAAGCGTTCAGATTGTGCGTTCTCGTAAGCGAGGCTATACATATGGGTATGCGAGCGAACGAGAACGTGCAAGATGGATGCTTTTCATTCAAACTTATGACCATACCTTTCCGCTGCGCTCCAAGACACAAAAAGTTATGAAAAATACTTTTTTCCTATAGCGCAACAATTAAAAATATGATATAATATGCCTTGAAGAGAATAGACACACTACAGAGCACGTGGAGGTGAGTAGGCTCAACATTCCGTTGGACTGTAAATTTATGTGTGCCAGATGTTCTTTCAAGCACAAATAAGTAGGGCTTTGTACCCTGTAAACTTATCTTTGGAGAGACCGACTACTCGTTTTTCATCGAACATCCAGTCCCTGTTTATTCTCCTCAATTTTTATTGAGAGGAGTTCATTATGTTAAGAATTGTTTATCCTGTTTGCTGTGGCATGGACGTCCACAAAAATTTTCTCGTTGCCTGCATCGCTTCAACCGATAATCGCGGCGTCACTTCTTACAAAACCAGACGCTTTTCAACGTATTCATCTGATTTGCGTTTATGCCGTGACTGGCTGTCAAAAAATAATTGTAAAGACGTTTGTATGGAATCCACCGGCAAATATTGGATACCTATCTACAATATCCTTGAAGCTTCTTGTAATATCGTTCTTGCTCATCCTAAATATGTTAAGGCTATCAGGGGCAAGAAAACCGACAAGAAAGACGCTAAATGGATTGCAGATATTTTCAAGCATGATTTGGTTAATGGCAGCTTTATCCCTCCTGCTGATATTAGGCAACTTCGTGATTTAATGCGTTATCGCTATAAACTCACTTCCTTTACAACAGGCGAGAAAAACCGTGCTCAAAACTGCTTGACTGTGTCTAATTTTAAATTAGACGCTGTCTTTTCAGATGTTTTTGGCAAAGCGTCCACCAGCTTAATTGATTACATTCTTGAACATCCAACTGAATCAATTAATGATGTCTCAAGATTTAGAACTAAGCACTTAAAAGCCACTGATGAACAAATATTATCCGCTGTTGACGGAGAAATGTGTGCCCAACAAGCTGAAAAGCTCCGCATTATCCGTTCCCACATGGAAAATCTTGATTTATGCAAGCTAAACCTTGAATCTGTTATTCTGTCTCTTTCAGAAAAATATACCAAGGAACTCAATCTTATTTTGACGGTGCCGGGTATTCAATCCTTTTCCGCTATTGCCGTTATTTCGGAAATAGGTGTGGATATGTCCGTGTTTCCCTCCTCAAAGCATTTGTGCTCTTGGGCAGGTCTTACGCCGCAAAACAATGAAAGTGCCGGTAAGAAAAAGACAACCAGAATTTCTCGTGCGGGTGCATATATCAAACCATTGCTTATTCAATGCGCTTTATGTGCTGTTAGAGCTAAGGCCTTTCCTGAGGTTGGCAAAAGATACAATGCGTTAAAAAAACGCAGAGGTCACAAAAAAGCTATCATTGCCGTTGCAAGAATGCTGCTAACCGCTATATACAACATACTTAAAAAGAAAGAGCCTTATAATTCCGAGCTTTTCGCTCACTCTAACAACACTCCGCCGGAACATAGAACGGTTTCCGTGGAGGAGGCTATCTTTATTCTGCAACGTCAAGGATATACTGTGACACCCTACGCTACTTAATATTATAGCCTAATTATCTTATTTTGTAAAGCCATTTTCTGATTTTTTTTAAAAATCACCTAAAATGGCTTGTTTGCCTTGCTCTTTTTTATTTTGTGCTTAAATTATCCTTTTTTCAAACTTATGACCATGAATTTTTCACAAAAACCGTTTGGAAAAAGAGAAGCAAGCAGATTGTGCGTCCGCACGAACGCAGTGTACTCAATGTACATAAGTGAGTGCGGACGTGCGAGATGCGATGCTTATCTTTTTCCAAACTTGCTCCTTAGTTAGCTTTGCAGTTACTACTCTGTCGTTGCCGCACGGGTCCTGTGTGATTTTTATATCGGTAAATCCGTTTTCGAGAAGGATATCCGAAACCGCACTGCCCTGATTGCAGCCTATTTCAAATAGAATAAAACCGTCTGATGTAAACATTTTATGCGCCGCCGCAGTAATTTTGCGGTAAAATTTCAGCCCGTCACTGCCGCCGTCAAGAGCTGAGAGCGGCTCAAAGCTTTTGACGGTATCGTCAAGCGTGGCTACTGTGTCTGTTTCGATATACGGCGGATTTGAAACGATTACATCGAAGCTGCCGTCCGGCAGCTCTTTTAAAATATCACATTTTACAGCTTGAATATTGACACCGTTAAGACGTGCGTTTTCCTCTGCCGTCTCAAGTGCGCCGCTTGAGATATCAAGCAATGTTACATGTGCGTTTTTGCACAGCTTGGCAATAGTTATGCCTATACAGCCGCTGCCGCAGCCTATGTCTATAATATTAAGATTTTTATCCGAAATATATTCTGCCGCAGCTTCGGCAAGTGTTTCACTGTCCTGTCTGGGAATGAGTGTGGAGGAATTGACCTTAAATTCAAGCCCCATAAACTCTGTTGTACCTAAAATATACTGTAACGGCTCGCCTTGGCTTCTGCGTGATACGATACTATGTATACGTGACAGCTCATCATCTGTTATTTCACGGGGATTGAGAATAAAATCCGTCTGTGACATACCTGTTACATGTGAGATTATCCAATCCGCCTCATGAGAATTTTTGTTAAGCTTATTTCTAAGCTCTGCACGAAGACGACTGATTACCATTTGTCCTCCTCTTTGTTTTCGGGTATACACGGTTTCATTGATGCAATAGCAACCTCAATCTGTTTCTCATCCGGCTCGCGTGTTGTCAGCTTTTGAAGCCACAGTCCGGGCTTTGAAAGAACAGTTACACATTTGCTTTTGCTTTTGCCCGCCCATTTTATGACTTCATATGAAAGTCCGGCAACAATGGGGAGACATAAAAGTCTTGTACCCATTCTTGTAAGAATTGCAAGAATTTTGCCGAATTGGTCAAAACGAGGCAGAAAAGCAAAGCATATAATACTTATTATCATTACAAACAGCAGAAAGCTTGTTCCGCATCTGGGATGAAATCTTGCGTGTTTTTTGACGTTTTCTACCGTAAGCTCCTCACCGGCCTCGTAACAGGCGATTGTTTTGTGTTCCGCACCGTGGTATTCAAAAACTCTTTTTATATCCTTCATCTGTGAAACAAGAGCCATATATCCGAGGAATATTGCCATTCGCATAACACCCTCAAAAACGCTTGTGAACGCCTGTGAAGAGGTTATCGGTTTAAGATACGGAATTGCCTCAACCGCACCGGACAAAACAGAGGGCAGAAGAATAAACAGCCCCACGCTGAAAATTATCGAAAGGAATACGGCAAAATAAATTACAGTATCCTTTAGCTTGTCACCGAGCTTGTCCTCAAGCCATTTATCGAATTTACTCTGTTCTTCTTCGCCGTCCTCCTCAAGATCGACAAATTCGGCACTGTACATAAGTGCCTTCATGCCGATAACGAGACTGTCCACAAAGTTGACACAGCCGCGTATTATCGGCAGCTTTAAGATTTTCGGACGCATTTTTGTGCCGTTCTCATCAATCTTTGTGGTTATTTCTCCGTCAGGCTTGCGCACGGCAACCGTGGTTTTGTACGGACCGCGCATCATTACACCCTCCATAACCGCCTGACCGCCTATGGAAGTAATGTGCTGTTCTTCTTTAGCCATTTTTTTATCTTTCCTTTTCATTTTTTGTGATTTCATTGACAATTGCAAAATACAGCCTCAAAGCTTAGCTGCTTATCAGCAGCATGGTCCGGGGCAGAAGCACGGTAGACAGAAGCACGGCAGCGGACAGCAATCGCCGCTGCTGCTGTAGCCTCCGCTGCCGGAGGTGTACGAGGCCGAACGGTTTTTGATGTTATTGAGTGTGTCGCGGTATTCCGTGTTGTTTGGATCCATCCTTACCGCCTGTTCCATGTTCTGTATGCCCTGAGTATACCAACCGCGCTGAACATCGGCAACTCCGGACAGATAATACCATTCAGCCGTTTTCGGAAGCTGCTGTAAAAGCATTATTGCCTCTGCAGGTCGGCGCATGCTCAAAAGCTGACGCACCATTGAAAAGGTGGGCTTTGCATTTTGGTATGCACCGCCGTTAAATCCGCCGCTGCCGTGGGGAGGGGTATTGCCGTACGTGCCTGTGTTTTTCTTTGTGAGCATATCGTAAGCTTTGTTTATCTCCTTCATCTTTTCCGCTGCCAGGTCCGCAAGCGGATTGTTTACATATTTATCCGGATGATATTTTTTTACAAGCTCCTTATAAGCTTTTTTTATTGTCTCCTCATCGGCGTCCTCGCTGATGCCGAGTACTTCGTATGGATTCATAGCTGTCCTTTCTGTCGTTTTGTTACAGGCAATTGCGAAAAATTTGAATTTTGCATTTGCTGCCTAATATATTCCGTTTGCAAAGTGTCGTTTCGCTCATGTGCGTCTTTTCTGCACACAGCTATTTTGCTTTTTCATTTTCTTTGCCGGACAAAATCTGCTCCTGTTTCTGCTTGAGCCCTATATATATGATTTTGCCGATTAAATCTCTGTTGCGTTTAAAATTCGTAAGCTCAAAGGCTGAGGCAATGTTTTCAAGCGTAAATACCAAACTTGTTTCCGTTTCGGATACACACTGCTCTCTGTTTCGTTTTCCGGAAAATATAAGCGGATTGTATGAACCGCGCTTTAAA
>JAQXXM010000006.1 GCA_029226065.1 Clostridiales bacterium | reverse complement strand
TGGATTTTCCAAAAATTATCGAAACAGCTGAAAGATGCGGTGTAAAGTATTTCTGTGTAGAGCAGGATAACTGCCCATATAATTATGAGGAGAGCCTGAGGAAATCAAGCGAGTATCTACACAGCCTGATGAACAAGTAAGCGGAATTGGCAAAATATTTGATATGAAACACAGGCATAATTAATTTGTGTGGGGGTGTTAGTGACACCCCCACATTTTTTTCTATCAGAAAAAAATAAAAAAAGTATTGACAAATAATAATATTTGTGGTATAGTATATAACATACTAAATAGATAGGCAATATAGGTAATAAAGGAAAGGTGATTTTTATGCATACAATAATATTTATTAAAAGCATAATGTGTATGTGTATGATGTGTTTGTCACGTAATTGCATCATACGACTTTTGTATGCGTTAAACTACAGACTTTCTTTGGGAAGAATATGAATATAGCAAATACAAAGCGAATATGCACTTACTTGGAAGCACTTTTTGTAGGGCTTCCATTTTTATATAAAATTAAACAAGGAGGGCGTTATGAAAACAAAATATATCCATAATTTGTAATATTTACTGTTTAACAAGCAGAGAAACGGAGGGAAAGAAAAATGAAAGAAATATTAGTAAGTGAATGTCTGTACGGTGGTAGAATTGTACGTTATGACGGCGGCGACGTTTCCGAAAAAAATCCGATTTTTTTGAAATGGAAGGAAGAAGGACGATTAATTCCTATTTGTCCCGAGGTATTCGGCGGTTTGCCAATTCCCAGACCTGATTCGCAAAGAGTAGGCGACAAAGTAAAAACAGGGGCAGGCAAGGATGTCACAGCGGAATATACAAAAGGCGCAAATGAGGTTTTGCGGCTCGCTAAGGAAAATGATGTTGCCTTTGCGGTAATGAAGCAGGACAGCCCTTCCTGCGGCAGTAAGTATATCTATGACGGAACATTTACCGACACAAAAAAAGAGGGTCAGGGATTAGCTGTTGAGTATTTGAGAAATGCAGGATTTAAGGTATTTGCAGAGGAGGATTTAGACAAGGCGGAAGCTTATTTGAAAGAAATTGAAACAAATTTGTGAATAGTGTTGGGGGTGTTGCGTTAGCGGCACCCCCCCTTGTGGGGCTGAATGAATTTCGATGCAGAATTCGCAAAACGAAGTAAAATGCGGATTTATTCGCATTTCGCCTTGCCCGACGGCGTACGTTGGTACTCCGAGGGGAGTTTTGCAGATAGTTCAAAGGCATTAAATACATAAAATCCGCAAAAAATCTGACTATTGGATTTCAAAAAATAAAAATGATGAGAATTGTAAAGAAAGCCAAATGAGTCTCTGATGAGGTATAAAATTAAATAAAGAATTAAGAGTTATCGAATAATGATTTAAAATACTTCACATATCCTCCGTTTAGATTATATGCGTCATAGCCTGCATCCCGCAACAGTTCGGTAATTTGTTTACTAAATTCTCCTCTTTGACAAAACACATAAATTTTTCTGTTTTGCGGCAGTTGATATAAGCTCTGTATATTGTCTAAAGGAATATTAATTGCTCCTGAAATTGAACCATGTCCAAATGCAATTTTATCACGTACATCAATTAATATATCATCTGTTCTTCGCTTTTTGATATAATCACAAATATCCAATTCATATCTCTCCATTCAGCTATACTCCTCTTATTGAACATGTTTCATTTTGCTCATAGTCATTCTTATTGTCGTAAATAGAAATAATAGTCGGATGTTCACCGCAAACATCACATTCAGGAGAGGATCTTTGTACATTCATTATATGAATATCTGTATGCAGAGCATCAAAACTTAGAACTTTTCCTGTCAGCAAATCACCAATTCCGAGAATGTATTTTATCGCTTCTAACGCTTGTATGCATCCTATAATTCCTGGGACGACACCCAGAACGCCTGCCTGTGAGCAACTGCACACTTCGTTCGGAGGCGGAACGGTGCCTAAAAGGCACCTTAGACATGGTCCTTTCCCAGGAAGATATGTCATGGTCTGCCCTCCGAATTTTACTGCACCTGCGTGAGAATATGGCTTACGCTCTAAAACACAAGCATCATTGATTAAGAATTTTGTTCCAAAATTGTCGCTGCCGTCTATAATAAAATCATAATTACGTATGATATCAATAATATTTTTAACGGTAATTTTCTCCTTATATAAAGCTACAGAAACATCGGGATTTATATTATTTATTGTTATTTTTGCTGAATTTGCTTTGTACTGTCCGACTGATTCGGTAGTATGTATAATCTGCCGCTGAAGATTGGATAATTCAATTTTATCATAGTCGGCAATCCCTATTGTTCCGATACCGGAAGACGCTAAGTACATTAAGGCAGTTGATCCCAAAGCACCCGCACCTATTACCAAAACCTTTGAGGAAAGCAGTTTTTTTTGACCTGATACTCCTATTTCGGGCAAAACGAAGTGACGTGAGTATCGCTCTAATTGTTCGGGTGTAAAAGTTACCATAACCGATTTCCTTTCTGTAAGTTAAATAAGATTTTCTTTTTCAAAGATTTAAATACATCATAAGTGATATATTTTGATTGTTTCAAATATAATAAGCATATCGCTCAAGCTAACACTCCTATCTGCATTTTATTTGCCTCTTTCCGCCATTAGTAATTCAATTTCCTGCTCGTTTATGCCGACCATAGCTTCACCCAAGTCCTCTGAAAGTTCAGCAAGCATCTTAGCATCTGTAAAGTTAGTTACTGCCTTTACGATAGCTGCGGCACGCTTTGCGGGGTTGCCTGACTTAAATATACCTGAACCAACGAAAACTCCTTCGGCACCGAGCTGCATCATAAGCGCCGCATCAGCAGGTGTTGCAACACCGCCTGCTGCAAAGTTTACAACAGGAAGCTTTTTGTTTTCGTGAACATACAATACTAAATCGTAGGGAACCTGAAGTTCCTTCGCAGCATCAAACAGCTCGTCCTCACTCATTGAACCGATACGTCTGATTTCTGACTGCATCATACGCATGTGGCGTACAGCCTGTACAACGTCGCCTGTACCGGGCTCGCCCTTTGTACGAATCATTGATGCTCC
>JAQXXM010000005.1 GCA_029226065.1 Clostridiales bacterium | reverse complement strand
GCATAAGCTTTGAGCCGTTCTGCGTAACATCAACTGAAATAATGTTATCAAACGCAAGCGGACTGCCTGTTGTGTTCTTAAAATCAAATGTTACTACGAAAATTTTTGATTGCTCGGTCTGCATTACTTTAGCATCGCCAATACCTACTTTAAGTCCTGCAATAGTGCCTGACACAGGCTTGTCGTCTCTTTTTTCTGCCTTAACCTTGTCGCCCTCGACCTTTTTCATATCAACCTCATCGCCTGCGCCGACAACTGCAGTTCCTTTTATCTCGTTGCCGTCATCGTCTACTGCGGCACTTCCGTCCCTCGTATCACTTACCGATGTCGGTGCGGCAGAATTGTCCGGTTTATTTTTCTTCCCACAGGCCGAAGCGCTAAGCATAAGCGCAACAACCGCAAATATTGCTATAAACTTTTTCATTGTAATTTCCCCTTTCATTTCATTGTGTATATACTACCACATCACAGGAAAAAAATCAAGCATTTTAAAAAAATTTAATATATGGTTAAATATTTATTTCAAATTAATTGACAGAAATTTTTTCCTATGGTAGAATATAAAATAATGAGCTTAGAAAGGATTTTATATATGAGAACAAGCGGAATTTTGTTGCACATTTCGTCACTGCCGTCGGAGTACGGCATAGGCACAATGGGCAAGGAGGCATATAAATTTATAGATTTTCTGCACAGGGCTAATCAAAGCTTGTGGCAAATACTGCCCGTATGCCCAACAAGCTATGGTGATTCGCCGTATCAGTCTTTCTCAACTTATGCGGGAAACCCATATTTTATTGACTTCGATTTGCTTAGAAAAGAGGGACTTCTTAAAAAAAGCGAGTACAGCAATATCGACTGGGGAAGTGATCCTGAATATGTTGATTACGAGAAAATCTATAATAACAGATACACTGTATTAAAAAAAGCGTACAAGCGGTTTAAGGACACCGATAAATCCGACTTTTACAAGTTCCTCGATGAGAATGAGCGTTGGATTTCAAACTATGCTCTCTTTATGTCAATCAAGGACGAGCATAACGGGAAATGCTGGCTGCAATGGGAGGACAGCCTGAAGAACCGCAACCCACATTCTTTGTGGCTGTTTAAGGAGTCACACATTGATGAGATAGAGTTCTGGGAGTTTGTACAGTACAAGTTCTATGAGCAGTGGCACGCATTAAAGGAATATGCACACGAAAATGGAGTTAAAATAGTAGGGGATATACCCATATATGTCGCACTTGACAGTGCAGATGTCTGGGTTGCACCCGATTTATTTGAGCTTGACGATGACTTAGCGCCAACGGCAGTGGCAGGCTGTCCGCCTGACGATTTTTCAGAGGACGGTCAGCTTTGGGGTAATCCGCTATATGCATGGCAACGCCATAAGGAAACGGACTATGCCTGGTGGACGGACAGAATCAGGCTTGCAACGGAGTTATATGATATTGTACGCATAGACCATTTCCGAGGCTTTGATGAATTTTATTCCATTCCATACGGTGACGAAACGGCACGCAACGGAAAATGGGTGAAAGGTCCCGGTATGGAGCTGTTTGATAAGCTTTCTGAAAAGCTTGGAGAGTTGCCGATTATTGCCGAGGATTTAGGGTTTATGACAGACAGCGTAAAAAAGCTATTAAAAGACTCGAAATTTCCGGGTATGAAGGTGCTTGAGTTTGCATTCTATCCTGACTCCGACAGCGAATATCTGCCGCATAATTTTGACAAAAATTGTGTGGCGTATATAGGTACACACGACAATCCGCCGATTAAGGAATGGTTGTCTGAAACAGATAAAAAGTCGGTTGATTTTGCAAAGGAGTATATGGGATTTACGCTCAAGTCGGAGAATGATTTTGTATGGGCGCTTACTCGTCTTCTTCTGTCATCAACCGCAGATACGGCAATTATCTCGATGCAGGATTGCTTAGAGCTTGGAAGCGAGTCACGTATGAACACACCGTCAACGGCTCTGGGCAACTGGCAATGGCGAATGAAACCCGATGCACTTACAAAAAAGCTTGAAAAGAAGCTCGCCGCACTCACAAAGCTTTACGGCAGATGTAACCTGAAAGGAAGTAAGTAAATGAGAACTAAGTTGTTTCAATTGTTTCTGACATTTTTCAGAATAGGTCTTTTTACCTTTGGCGGAGGCTATGCAATGATACCGCTAATACAGCGTGAAACAGTAGAAAGGCGTAAATGGATAAGCGATGACGATATACTTGAAGTGATTGCCATTGCAGAATCTACACCCGGGCCTATTGCCATTAACTCGGCAACATTTATCGGCTACAAGGTGGCAGGCGTATGGGGTGCGGTATGCGCAACGCTTGGTACTGTTCTTCCGTCGTTTATAATTATTTTGATTATATCATTTTTCCTTAGACAGTTCCAGGACATAAAGGCAGTACAATACGCTTTTAACGGAATACGTGCAGGTGTTCTGGCACTTGTTATAAAGGCATGGTGGACAATGGCGAAAAAAATGCCAAAAAACTCTATTGCAT
Source organism: Clostridiales bacterium (assembly GCA_029226065.1). Classification (GTDB taxonomy): domain Bacteria; phylum Bacillota; class Clostridia; order UBA1381; family UBA1381; genus Ornithomonoglobus. The sequence goes on along the minus strand of JAQXXM010000005.1, from coordinate 279 downwards.
ACATTATTGCTATAGGCGCATTTTTAGCCGCAGGTATACTTGATATACACGTATTGCTTGTTATTGTATGCAGTGGCATTATAGGTCTTATCGCATCACTTATTAACGAAGGGAGAACAAAGAAATGATATTGCTTGATTTGTTTTTAACTTTCTTTAAGATAGGTGCATTCACCATCGGTGGCGGTTATGCTATGCTTCCGCTTATTCAGGAGGAGGTTGTGTCAAAAGGCTGGTGTACACCCGGCGAGATTGTAAACTTTATTGCTGTTGCAGAATC
>JAQXXM010000004.1 GCA_029226065.1 Clostridiales bacterium | reverse complement strand
AAAAAAGAATATTCTCGCATAGCTCAGTTGGTTAGAGCATCTGACTGTTAATCAGAGGGCCGCTGGTTCAAGTCCAGCTGCGAGAGCCAATCAAAAACAGAGTCCGTTTGGACTCCGTTTTTGATTGTTTCACAATCTTAAAACAGTTGCTTTTATTAACAGTCAGATGCTCTCACAATAAAAAACTGTTAATCAGAGGGAGCCGAGCCCGACTGCTTGCGGTGCAAGGAGGAAGGAGGGCGAGGATGCGCCGCAACACAGCGAATTAAGTCACGAAAGTGACGAAAATGAGATGATGTTGCAAGCCGGACGCTGGTTCAAGTCCAGCTGCGAGAGCCAGAAATCGTGGACAATTTAGATGCCATCTAAATTGTCCAATTTTTATGCGGTTTTTGAGCATTTTTGCAAAAATCCGGGTGAGAAGTAAACAGTAGATGCCACCACCGTTTGCACAGGACTTGAACTGGAGATAACCATTAATAATGGGGTGTTTTTCAAAAGAATCATCCTTCTATGATAAAGTCAAAAATATTTTTTGTGACTCTTTCTATATTGTGATGGCGTGTTACCTGTTTCTTTTTTGAAAAATCTTGTAAAATAATTTGCATCATAAAAGCCAGTTTTACTTGCTATTGTGCTGATATTATCGTTGCTGTTTAAAAGCATCTCTTTGATTGTTTTTATCTTTTGTTCCGAAATATACTTTTTGGGAGAAATCCCAAAATACTTGCGAAAATTGTGGCGAAAGTGATCAACCGATATACCGCATAAATCAGCTAAATGTTGTATTTCAATATATGAATTACTTAAATTATTTTCGATATAATTCAGAGCAGGCACATATAACGAATCATTCTCCTTATTCTCCTCAGTTTTATCAAGAAGTGATAATATATGATAAAATATGGACGTTGTTTCTAATCTTTCATTGTTTTGAAAAGCAGTCAGAATGTTTCGAAATGCTAGTTTGATTTCCATGCTTTTTGCAGAATATATTTTTGCTTTAGCGGAAAGTGGATTATTAGATGTAAAAAATATGCAAATTCCAAAACCTGACTTTAAGTATTTTTTATTGTATGTAATACTTTTGTCTTTTTCACAAGGAAGGAAAAGAACAGTTTCATCTGAATAATCAAAATATTCTTTATTATATAAAATTTTTGTTTTGCCTTTAAATTTGATTCCAAGCTGATAAAATTCTGTTTCTCCAAAATCATACTGTTTGTGACCTACTTCACTGTCTTCTACGCTGACCGAAAAAATGTTTTTTATGTGTATTGAGTCAGTATTATATAATTTGAACACGATAATTCACCTCGATTATATTATAATATATAATTTAACATATTTCAACCGTTTTGTGCTATTTTTGCAAAAAATACAATAGACATATCATTAAAAAAGTTATATAATTATTTTCAGAGGTGATAATATGAATTTAAAAAACACAAAAATACTTATGGAAAATTTAAGAAAGAATAATGATTTGGACTCTTATGCAGTAATGGTTTACAAGAATGGAGAAAAGCAATTGATTTCATCCGAAAATGTAAATGAGGAAACATATTTTGATGTAGCAAGCATGGGAAAGGTCCTTGTTACATCAACATTGATTTTGAAGGCAATAGATATGGGACTGTTGTCCATTGAAGACACGCTTTCAGATTTTTTTGAAGATGTGCCTTGGGATAAGAGTAATATAACAATAAAGCAAATGCTTACTCATACCTCAGGAATTATAAGAGTGCCTATTCCCGACAGAATTGTTGATTGCGGAAGAGATGCTGTAGTTTGGCATATATTGCAACCGGAATTGGCATTTAAACCGGGAACGTCATATATATATTCCTGCAATGCCTATATTTTGCTTGGGTTTATTTTGGAAAAAATTTTTGATTGTTCCCTTGATAAGATATATGAAAAATATTTAACAAAACCGCTTATGCTCGAAAGAAGCCGATTTAATATAAGTAAAGATGAAGCAAATGCGGCAATATGTTATCGTTGGAAGCATATGGGGAAATACCGTGTAGATGATGAAAATGTTTATACGCTTAAAGGTGTAGCAGGAAACGGTGCATCTCAATCAAGTGTTGGGGATATTAGTAAATTTATTGATGCAGTGCTGAAAAAAGACAGTATATTGTATTCAAAAGAATTATTTGAGTTGGCAGAACAAAATTTGACGCCTGCATTTTCTGAAGGAAGAGGGCTGGGATATCTTGTAGTTGATGAAAACTATAAACAGACAGGAAAATTATTTCCGATTAGAAGTTTTGGACATTGCGGACATTGCGGACACAGCTTTTTTATTAACAGAGAAGAGGATATGTATGTGATTATTTTGACAAATGCCACAAGATTTTTGAATATGAAAAGTGGGTTTAAGGGGTATGATTATAACATCATTTGCAAGATGCGTGAAGATATACATAATGCAATTTATGATGATATGTTTGGCTTAGTTTAAAGCTGGCTAAATTGTTGCTTGCGGTGCATGGCATCTAAACCATTCGCATCTTCCAGAAATCGTGGACAATTTAGATGCCATCTAAATTGTCCAATTTTTATGCGGTTTTTGAGCATTTTTGCAAAAATCCGGGTGAGAAGTAAACAGTAGATGCCACCACCGTTTGACAGGACTTGAACGATAGATAACATATATGAATTAGGACAGATTTCCCAATGTTGAAAAAAATTTTATAAAAAAGCTTGAAAATACACCCTATGTGTGATATAGTATTGTCAATTAATTCTTAATCAAATAATGAGAGTAGCTATACTTACTAAAGAGGCGTCGGTTTTTGGAAGTAATAAGTAATAGTGAAAAGTGAAGAGTGAATTAATAGAGGTAGCGAAGGAAGTTATAAAAAATTTAATTTATGAGGTGACAGACTATGATTATTGCTTGTTTGGGAGACAGTTTAACAGAGGGCGATTATGGAGTTTACGGAAAGCGTTGTATAGCGAATGTACAAAAAGAAAACTATCCGTATTTTCTAAGCAAAATATTTAATGCTGAAGTTAGAAATTTTGGAAAATGCGGGTTTACGGCAACGCATTATTTAAATTACTATAAAGAAGGCAATGTTAATCTGGAAAACGCAGATGTTATTATTATAATGCTCGGTACTAATGGCGGACACGATGATGTTAATGAAACACAGGCAAATATAGATTATAAAGAATTAATCAATTTGTGCCAAAAGGATGCTCCGCATGCTAAATTGATTTTGTGTACACCGCCGCATGCGACTTCCAATCCTGAATATTCAAACTGCGGCTATGCAGATCAAGTAGAAAAAGCAACTTTATTTGTTCGTAAGCTGGCAAAAGAAAATAATATTCCCATGATTGACGTTGCTCTTTGTGAACAGTTTAATGCAGAAAATGAACATATTATGCAACCAAACGACGGTTTGCATTTTGGGGAAATAGGCTATAAAACTCTTGCTGAATTTATAGCTGTCGGAGTGAGGAATATATTAAATATATAATCATTTTAAATCAATGGCATATAATTCGCCCACGAGAGCCAAAATCGACAAGGTTCGCAAGAAACTTGTCGATTTTACTTTTTCACTATTACCTATTCACTATTCACTAAAAACCCTTGCCGATTTTTGAAGTAATAAGTAATAGTGAAGAGTGAAGAGGTGTGGTACAAACTCGCTTTGGCGAGTTTGATTTAATAGAAGTAGCGAAGGATAGAATTAAGTCGGACAACTAAGTTCTTCTCTCTTTTTAAAATACAGTTGTCATTTTCAGTATAGGTGAATTTATAAAAATAGATTGACTTTATTTCATAAATTTAGTATAATCTTTATAAGATATGATGAAAAACATCAGACAGACAAATAAAATTCAGGAGTAGTATTATGGCCCTTATAAATTTAAAAATCTTCAGTGAAGAATTAGGAATGCAGACGGCGGTAAACATCGTTATTCCGCAAAAAAACACAAATGGCGAAATCGGAGTATCAAGCAATGTAGGAGACGGCAGATTAAAATGTTTATATCTCCTGCATGGGTTGAGTGATGACAACACAATATGGATGCGCCGTACGTCTATAGAAAGATATGCAACAGAATACGGTATTTGCGTTGTTATGCCAGATGGCGCAAGGAGTTTTTATTCGGATATGAAATATGGTATGAACTACTATTCATACATTGCAAAGGAACTTCCGCAGATAATCGAAGATATGTTTAATGTGTCGGACAGATGTGAGGACAGGTACATTGGCGGACTTTCAATGGGTGGATACGGTGCAATGAAAATTGCATTGGAGGAGCAGGGAAGATACGCTGCCGCATTTGGACTTTCTCCTGTTACGGATATCAGAAATGAAAACTTTACAGAAACACTTATTCCTGTATTTGGAAAAAGCATACCTGACGATGCCGATTTATTTTATTTAGCAACAAAGCATAATACGGATAAAGTTAAGCCTCGGTTATATGTGACGATAGGTAAGGATGACTTTATGTATAATGATAGCGTAAGATTAAATGAGCATTTAAAAAATCTGAATTATGATTATACTTATGTAGAAACGCCAGGTTCTCATTCGTGGGAGTTATGGGATAAAACCGTTCAGGAAGCTTTAAAATGGATATTTGAAAAGTAAAAGCTTGATTTAACATTATAAGACAGATTAATATATGGAGAATAGCTTATGTTTGCAGAGAATGAAAAAAAGCGAATAAAGGAATGTTATGACATAGCGTTTGACAGAATAACAAAAACCAACGTAGGTTGTTTTGCGGGGCATACAAGGCCGGTGTTTCTGATTTCTGATACATATCCCGGGGTGTGGCTTGAACATTCGTATGATTCGGTGTTTCTTGCAAAGCTGGATGCACGATATTTGGAGATTGCAAAAAATACACTGTGTTTATTTTTGGATAATCAAAAATCAAACGGACAGCTTCCGTGCTATGTGATAGATAAGAGCAAAGGCCCTGACTGGTCTGAGTTTGGATATTCGCAAATACAGGAATGTGTATCGTTCACACGTCTTTGCTATGAATATTACGATATGTCAAATGATTTGGAATTTCTGAAATATGCATACGATAAATGCGTAAAGTGGCAGGAATGGCAGGAAAAGACAAGAATGTCACGCAACAAGGGTTTAATAGAAATGTTCTGCGGTTATGACACAGGACACGATAATTCGTGCCGTATGGAAGGTCTGAAATATGACGGCTGTGCAAAGGATAACGACGCATCTGTATACCCCGAAGATGACGATGTATTACCTGTTATTGCACCCGATATGAACGCTGTGTATTACGGAACGCTTATGGCACTTTCCGATATGGCAAAAGCTTTGGGGAAAGAGGACGATGCAAAAAAGTGGAGCATAAAGGCAGAAAGCGTAAAAGAAAGACTTTTGGAAGTCTGCTTTGATAAAGAGGATTGTTTCTTTTATGACGTTGACAAAAACGGAAACAAGAGAAAACATCTATCTATATCAATAACAAACGTCTTAACTGAACATCTGCCCGACAGAGAGCTTGCGGAGGAAATAATAAAACGCCATCTTATTAATCCCGATGAGTTTTATACCGAATATCCGTTCCCTGCTGTTGCTAAATCGGACGTAGGATTTGAACGAAACAAAACAGGCAATTCGTGGAATTATTATTCTCAGGCACTTACTATATTGAGGTGTACGAGATGGATGGATTATTACGGATATGCAAAGGAGTTTGATGCAGTCCTTGAAAAATGGGTGCGTCAGTGGACATTTTCAAAGACAACAAAGTTCGGACAGGAGCTTGACCCGTTTACAGGCGAGCCGTCGGATTGCTCGGAATGGTATTCAAGCTGTATGCTTGTTTATGTCTATGCAGTAAGACGTCTGGGTATTATATAAAATAACGTTTATTACAGAGAGCGGAAAAAACTTGCATCAGATATAATAATAACAAAAAAGTAGAAAAGAGACCGTATTAGTATAAAAAACTCTTGAGGACTGTATGCAGGATACTTTCGAGGACGGACCAAAGCGTGACAGACGTTTATGGATAGGCGGTTTGCAGTTAGCAAAGACGTATCGTATCTTGAACAAAGCGGTTCAAGCATCATAAACAGCTACTGCCACGCATGGAGCTGTACGCCCACATAAATATTCTGAAAACATTTCTTCAATAAGTGAGAGAATAGCAAAGAGGTGCAAAAAATGTTTAATTGGGAAAATATATGGAATATGTCAAAACCGTTTTTGAGAATGGTGCTGATAATACTTATCGGTCATTTTATCATAGTTTATCTTGTAAAAATGCTCCGAAAAATGCTTGAAAAAAGTAAAACAGACGTTTCTCTTGCGGGTTTTCTTGTAAAGGCAGTTAATATTACATTGCATATTTTAGTGGTATTGACGGCACTCAACGCAATCGGCGTGTCGACTACGGGAATACTTGCGGCATTGTCTGCGGCGGTAGTGGCAGTAGCAGTGGCGTTAAAAGACTCATTGGGAAACGTAGCGGGCGGAATTTTACTGTTGATTTCGCCGAGCTTTTCAAGCGGTGACTATATAGCAGTCGGCGGCGATGAGGGAACAGTGTTACGTGTGGACTTACTGCATACAACGTTGCGTACGGTTGATAATAAAATAGTCAGCATCCCGAACGGTGTACTTATTAACAGCCATATCACAAATTATACAAGAGAGTCCGAAAGACGAGTTGATATTACATTTTCGGTTTCGTATGAGACGGATGCTGAAAAAGCAAAAGAGCTTATACGTGATACTATACTAAAGCACCCGTTGGTGTTATCGGAGCCTGATGCGCCAATGGTGCGTGTGATGAAATACAGCGAAAGCTCCGTTGACATAGTCACTCGCAGCTGGTGCAACACGTCTGATTACTGGACAGTATATTTTGACTTAATGGAGAGTGTCCGTGATGTGTTGGAACAAAACGGAATTGGTATTCCATACAATCAGCTTGATGTGCATATCATAGATAACGAAACAAAATAAAGGATTTAATGAACAATGGAAGTATGCAAAGGCCGTCCCGAAAACTGTGACGGCAGATTGAGTAAAGAAATACGTGTATACGATATGCTCGACAGGTTGGGGATAGAATACTATCGTGTAGACCACGCCCCCGCAAATCAAATGGAGGCTTGTCGGGATATTGACAAAACGTTAGGTATAGTTATATGCAAGAATTTGTTTCTGTGCAACAGGCAGAAAACACGGTTTTACCTTCTTATGATGCCTGCCGATAAGCCGTATCGTACACGTACATTTTCAAAGCTTGCAAAATCGTCACGGCTGTCATTCGGTACACCTGAGGATATGGAGCGGCTGCTCGATGTAACACCGGGCTCGGTGAGCATAATGGGTGTTATGAATGACAAAAATTGTGAAGTCAGACTTTATATCGACAAGGAAGTGTTAGAACGTGATTATATAGGGTGCCACCCCTGTATAAACACGTCAAGCATAAGGATGAAAACAACGGACGTAACAGAAAAATTTCTGCCCAAGACAGGGCATCAGTATACGGTAGTTGATTTGCCGTACGAATTTGACGAGGAATAGATTTATTTTTCCTCAATATACAGACGTTCAATCTCTGTACATTTACCCGATTTGTCATCCACAGTGAAAATACATCCGCAGAACTGACCTTTGCCTGTTGCAATTTCGAACTTCTGCGGCATAGTGGATACAAATCGGTTTATTATGATATTTTTATTCATACCAAGTACCGAATTTTTCGGGCCTGTCATACCAAGGTCGGTTATATAACCTGTACCGCCCTCAAGAATTTTCGCATCGGCTGTTTGTATGTGAGGGTGAGTGCCGAACACCGCACTGACCTTGCCGTCAAGGAAATATCCCATTGCGACCTTTTCCGAGGTAACCTCGGCGTGAAAATCAACGAATATAATAGGCGTTATCTCGCTTAGACGTGCGACTTCACGTTCAATAGCATCAAATGGCGAGTTACACGGTGTCATATTGACCTGACCTATTATGTTTACTACAGCTATTTTCGAGCCGTTTTGAGCAGTCATTACAACACTGCCGCATCCCGGCTGATTGCCCTGCATATTAAGAGGACGTATAACGTCACCCTCTTGTTCCATAATTGATATAACCTCTTTTGCACCCCATACGTGGTTGCCCATAGTGAACACGTCAGCACCTGCACGCTTCATTTCGTTATAGCACGAGCGTGTCATACCTCTGCCGTGATTGGAGTTTTCGCCGTTTACAATCACGAAATCAATATTCTTTTGATATTTAAGCTCCTCAACGTATTTAAAGAGCATATCTCTGCCAACTCGGCTTACCACATCACCAACACATAATACTTTCATAACAGTCTCCATTCTACAGCAGGTATTTGCTAGTTAATAAAAAAAGGAACAATGCCAAACAGGTAGAAGCAACGACAGATGTACGGTGGTTGTCCCTTTATCGAACAACACAGGCACAACTGCCGATATTTGACAATTGTTCCATTTTCTCTTTTGTTAGGGTGATTACTTTGCGTAATCCACAGCTCTCGTTTCTCGGATAAGACTAACCTTAATCTGACCGGGATATTCAAGCTCGTTTTCGATTTTCTTTGCGATTTCCTTGGCAACAATTATCATACCATCATCGTTTACAACCTCGGGCTTAACCATAATTCTGATTTCACGGCCTGCCTGGATAGCAAACGACTTTTCAACACCGCTGAACTCATTTGCAATACCCTCAAGCTTTTGTAAACGCTTTATGTATGTTTCAAGATTTTCACGTCTTGCACCCGGGCGTGCCGCAGAAATAGCGTCAGCCGCCTGGACAAGCGTTGCAACAATCGTTTGTGCCTCAACATCGCCATGGTGAGCCATTATAGCGTGTACCACGTCTTTGTTTTCACGGAACTTACCGGCAATATCAGCACCGATAGTAACGTGAGAGCCCTCAACCTCATGGTCGACAGCCTTACCTATATCGTGCAATAAACCTGCACGCTTTGCAAGGTTAACGTCACAGCCCAATTCACCTGCCATAACACCGGCAAGGTGGGAAACCTCGATAGAATGTCTTAGTACATTCTGACCGTAGCTTGTTCTGTATCTAAGCTTACCCAATAGCTTAATAAGCTCGGGATGCAAGCCGTGTACGCCTGTAACGAATGCGGCATTTTCACCCTCTTGCTTAATGATAGCCTCAACCTCTTTACGTGATTTTTCAACTGATTCCTCAATTCGTGCCGGGTGAATACGTCCGTCAACAATGAGCTTTTCAAGTGCCATTTTCGCAATCTCGCGTCTTACGGGATCGAAGCTTGACACTATGACAGCCTCGGGAGTATCGTCTATTATAAGATCAACGCCCGTCAGCGTTTCAAGAGTACGTATATTACGTCCCTCACGGCCGATTATACGGCCTTTCATTTCATCACTGGGCAGGTTTACAACGGAAACGGTAGTCTCTGCAACATGGTCTGCGGCAACCTTTTGGATTGACATTGCGACAATGTTCTTTGCCTTGCGTTCAGCTGTATCCTTAGCCTCTTGCTCGATTTCTTTAACCATAACAGCGGCATCATGCCTTGCTGAAACTTCAATTTCGGAAATGAGGATAGCTTTTGCCTCCTCACGTGTAAGACCTGAAATTCTTTCAAGTTCCGCTGTCTGTTTCTGTTTAATTTCTGCTATTTCGCTTTCGCGTTTCTCTAAAGAACGAAGCTTGCTGTTGTATGACTGCTCCTTCTTTTCGAGATTTTCTGTTTTTTTATCTAATGCTTCTTCTTTTTGATTAAGTCTGTTTTCTTGTTTTGAAACCTCGCTTCTGCGCTCCTTAATCTCACGATCAAGCTCCTGGCGCAAACGTTGGTTTTCCTCTTTAGCTTCAAGCAGTGCTTCACGTTTTTTTGAGTCTGCGACACGCTCTGCATCACTGATGATTGATTTCGCTTTCTCCTCTGCAGAACCGAATTGTGACTCGGCAATCTGCTTTCTATGCTCTACGCCTGATGAGAAGCCTTTTTTATAGGCAACGAAACATCCGCCGCATGCAGCGACTAACACGCCTGCTAAAAGCAATATAGTTACTGGATCTATCTTAAACACCTCCTATAATGTGATAAATATATCCCACACACAACGGAGGTATACCATAAATATTGGCTGCTTATTTTGTTGTATACGGAATTATGGTCTTGCAGGTTTATGACCTTGTCCGCACTGTAATCAATGCAAGCAGCACACGGCACACCGTGTTGTGTGCAGCTTCGATAACTGTAACATTTCAGAAAATTCTTTTAAAGAAATATCAGCATATATATTTTACATTATTTTTAGAAAAATGTCAAGCCGTTTATGTGTATATCGTCTAAAAACTTTTTTACAGTTCTGTTACAAAAAAATAGGAGCATCGCCAAGCAACGCTCCAGACCGTCGACAAAGTCGTTCTAACGCAAGCTAAACTCAAAAACAACTATAAATAAGAAAGACGTTTTAATTGACGGAATTTATATTTAAAACAGTGTTTTTTGCAAAAAACGCAGACCCTACGGGTGCAGTATATGTTACTTTTTTCACGATTGTAGTTGATTTCCCATAAGAGTTAGTTGCAACAACAATTATATCATTGTTGCCCTCATCCAATGAAACATTTGCAGACCAATTACCATTACCCGATGTAATTTTTTTGTCATTAACATATACAACAACTTTTGAATCAAGAGAATCATTTACCGTACCCGTTATTGTAATTTTACTTTCTGTTGTTGATGAAATAATATCGTCAACTTTGAGCACCGGGGCTTTTATTTCTCCGACATACTTTATCGTTTTTGAAATGGTTTTTGATTTT
>JAQXXM010000003.1 GCA_029226065.1 Clostridiales bacterium | reverse complement strand
AAAATTGCATCACAAACACCGCCACCTGCAAGCAGTTGACTGTTAGCGGCATTAACAATCGCATCTGTATCTAATCTTGTTATATCATCTCTTATTATACTAAATGGCATTTACTTCACCTTACCTTGATATTTCATAATTTCTTATATATTATACCATATTATTTTTGTTCATTCAATGAATATGGGAAAGTTTGTACAATATATGAAAAACCTGCCACTCCAAAAAGTGACAGGTTTTGCTTATTTACTCCACATTACAGTTTCTTTTCCGTTATCCTCCACATAGACAATTCTGTTGATTTCCTTAAATTCAAGACTGTTCATCGTTTTTTGATAGTTTTCTGCCTTATTGTTAAAAAGCGTTGTTTTAAAAGCGGAAATGTAAATTGTATCACCTTTAGTTTCTTGTTTTATCGTTCTTAAAAAATACTCAGAGCTTATGGAAACAACTGTTGCATACTTGCATTTTTCAATAGTGTCCTCGGTAAGTGTAACATTTCCAAGTTCGGGTATTTTTATATTAATTTTTTGCGAGTTATCGTCATCGCTTGAAAAGATTATAACCGATTCCGAGTCAGGAACACTTTGAGCCGAATTTTCAACAAGCTCTTCTAATGCTCGCAGCCAAAAAACCTCCTTATACGGTTCGTTTAACTTGTGTAAGACTTTATGTATTGCATAAGTCGTCTCTTTATCCGCAAACTGTTCCTCAATATTTTCGTCTGAAATGATTATTTCAAGAGGGTAGTCAACTTGTACGTTATGCTTTTTTGTATAGCTGTAAAAGGTGTTTTTTGCTATTTTACAAAACCAAGTACTGAGTTTACAATTACCTTTGAATTTGTTAATGTTTTTAAGTGCTTTAAAAAATGCCTCTTGCGTAATTTCCTCTGCCAATGCTGGATTTTGGCACAGGCTAAGCACAAATTTATATACTTCCGAAAAGTATTCGGAATATATTGCATCAAAGTCTTGCACAATCTCACCTCCTTGTCAACTATTAGACTTCTATAATGACAATTCGTTACAAACTTTTTCATAAAATTTTAGGAGCATATCCAAAAGCGGTATGCTCCTAATACATTAAATTATTTTATTTCAAATGTAATCATATGTATTTTTGTCTTTCCAATACCACCATTTAAGTTTTTCAGGTTCATGGACTTCATTATTTGCATAATATACCGCTAATCGAAAAACATATAAAACGCATTTATCAATGTTACTGCCTTTAATTATACAAGCCTTTTCATATAACTCTTCAGGATTAGCTCCTTTTAAGTTGTCTATTGTATGTATGCCCGCATCAAAAAAGTGTTGTTCCATATCCTTGCCGACACCGGGTATTGTTTTTAAATCTTTATACTCTTTATATCTATGTTGCTTTTGCCACGCCTCTTTTGTCAAACAAGTTATATGCTCAGTTCTTATATCGCCCATAAGAACGCATGGCACATCATATTCTGTATGATGATAATTAAAACCGCATTTTTCCTGTGCCCGTTTGGATTTTTCGTTACCGTCATAATATCCGCACCAGATTAAATTAATATTTAATTCTTCAAAGCAATATCTGATAAGCTCATTTGTCGCTTCCGGGATTAAGCCTTGCCCCCAATACGGTTTTCCAATCCAATATCCGATTTCACATTCGCCTTCTTTGGTAGGAATATTTACATTATACATAATTCCTATGCTACCAACAGGCAAATCTGTTTCTTTGAGTACAACTGCAAATGTTCCATCAACAGACAAGACATTTTTTATTATCTCTTTGCTGTTTTCGACACTCGTATGTATCGGCCAGCCTGCAATCGGGCCTACATCGGGACTCTTTGCATATTTATATAATTCCTCTGCATCTGATTCCCTCCAGGGACGCAGAATCAATCTTTCTGTTTCAAATATCATAATTTATTCCTCAATTCACTATTTTAAATGCTTTTTTGACATTCTTTAATCTTTTTTCTTTTTTATTCCTAAAATTATGTATCGTAAAACAGGTACTCTTTTCAGTACTTCGTAGAGAGAGAAGGTTATAATCAATTCGTCGGCAAGTGCTATCACATAATTGCATATTGCGGGAAAATTAAACCAGTATTGCAATAAGTAACAAGTGACAATTAATACCGGATAATGCAAGATATAAAATCCAAAGCTCGATTTTGCCATATAGCGAGTAAATGCTGTTTCTCCGTCACAATATTTTTTGGCACACCCAATGACGGCGAGTACAACAATCCACAAATACAGATTGGTTATAATACTTTGCAGGCACTCCGGGGATGTGTAATCACTTCCAAAATAATAAACGGTATAGCAAACGGCACCTATTACGGCAAGGAATAACATGGGAATACAAACGCTTTCTATCTTTTCTTGCACTTCATCATGCGAGAAAACATAGTATCCGATGAGAAATGCCACAAAATAAATTCCAAAACGGTACGTTGTCAAAACAGGCATATTCAAAATCTGTGCCGCCCCAAATATCACAACAAAAAGCGATAAAATAATGAGCAGATTAGCCTTTTTACAAACTTTCCACACTCTGTCATTTTTGTCTATCTTTTTAAGTAGCGCAAGAATACATGAAAAGACAAACAGCATTTGTATAAACCAAAGCGGTCCTGTGCCGCTAACAGAGGAAATAGGATATATCAAAGCCGGAGGGATATATGGGAGACCGCCGCCCATTTTTATATTCAAATATCCCGTAATCCAGTGAATTGCAAACAAACCCAATGTTGAGGGAACAAGCAGCTTTACGGCACGTTCTTTTAAGAACTGCTTTATGGTTCTCTTTTGAAGCGAATATCTTGCG
>JAQXXM010000002.1 GCA_029226065.1 Clostridiales bacterium | reverse complement strand
ATTTTCGGTGCGATTGCCACAATTATTATATACGGCGGCATTATGAATCCATCTTCAATAATTATGTCGCAGGATAAGCTTAATTTCGCAATGATTAAAGCGGCATATATATCAGGTGCGCCGTTTGATTTGGTTCACGCCGTATCAACTGCATTTTTCCTTTGGTTTATATCAGAACCAATGATTGATAAATTGGACAGGATTAAAATTAAATATGGTTTGATTGATTAGAAAGAGGGGGGCTATTGCGTTAGCAGCACCCCCTTGTGGGGCTGATTAGTTGATTGTCCCTGTTAGTCATAGTGTCTTATCAAATGTTCCTTGATTTTTTCAAAGCTTAAATCGCTTATATCATGCTCTATTTTACAGCTGTCTTTGTATGCAGTTTCCTCATCAACGCCTAAAGCCATTAAAGCTTTTGCGATTATTTGATGACGTTCATACATTCTTTCTGCAATTTCCTGCCCTTTTTCGGTCAGGTTAATACTGCCGTCTGGGTCCATTGCAATGTATCCGTCTTCACGAAAATTTTTCATAGCAACAGAAACGCTCGGCTTTGAAAAGTTGAGATGATTTGCGACATCAATGCTTCGTACGTAGCCTTTGTTTAATTTTATCATTAAAATAGCTTCAAGATAATTTTCTGCTGATTCTTGTATTCTCATAATATCGGCACTCCATACAAATTTAATATATTCAAAAAGCATTTATATAACTGTTTCCATATAACAGTAAATTCACCATTTTTACTTATTCTATTGTATCACATATTATTCGTTATGTCAAATTAAATTATAATTCTCATTAACAGGCGAAAAAATTTTTAAATTAAGTATTGACAAATTATGTTAGTTATGTTAAACTAACTATAGTGGGTTAGTCAAATCTAACTTTTTATTTAAGCTTTTGGTTAGTAAAGTCTAACAGAGGGAGGTTATATATGATGCCGTTGTCGCTTACAGATGTGGGAGAAGAAAACACGATTAAAAAAATCGGAGGAAATCCCGAAGTAAAAAAACACCTTGAAAACCTTGGCTTTGTTGTGGGCGGAACTGTCAGGGTAATTAGTGAATTAGGGGGGAATGTTATTGTAAATGTAAAAGAGTCAAGGGTTGCCATAAGTGAAGAAATGGCACGAAAAATTATGGTCTAAAAACTATATTATAATGGAGGAAAAATTATGCAGACATTAAGACAGGCAAAAATCGGAGATACAGTAAGAGTGAAAAAGCTTCACGGCGAAGGTGGTGTAAAACGCAGAATTATGGATATGGGTATCACAAAAGGAACTGAAGTATATATCCGAAAAGCGGCACCGTTGGGAGATCCGATTGAGATTACGGTTAGGGGATATGAACTGTCTATCCGTAAGGAGGATGCCGAAATGATAGAAGTAGAATGAAAAATTTTTAGCATAAGGTTAGTCATAACTAATATGAAAGCGAGGAATTAAGTTTGGAAAAAGATAAGCGGTGCATCTCGCACATCAGTGCTCACTTATGTACATTGAGTACACAGCGTTCGCACGGACGCACAATCTGCTTGCTTTTCTTTTCCCAAACGGGTTTTGTGAAAGGATTTAATGGTGATAATTATGAATTTGAGAATTGCCCTTGCGGGTAACCCAAACAGCGGTAAAACAACGCTGTTTAACGCACTTACAGGCTCTAACCAGTTTGTTGGAAACTGGCCAGGCGTTACGGTTGAAAAAAAAGAAGGTAAGCTTAAAAAGCATGACGGTGTAATAATCACCGACCTTCCCGGTATTTACTCTCTATCTCCATATACATTAGAGGAGGTCGTTGCAAGAAACTACCTTATCGGCGAGAGGCCTGACGCAATATTAAATATCGTTGATGGTACAAACCTTGAGAGAAACCTCTATCTTACCACTCAGCTTACTGAGCTTGGTATTCCTGTTGTAATAGCTATAAATATGATGGATATTGTAAGGAAAAATGGAGATAAAATAAATATCACAGAACTGTCACGTGAGCTTGGATGCAAAATAGTTGAAATTTCTGCATTGAAAGGAACAGGGATACAGGAGGCGGCAGAAGCGGCAATTAATGCGGCAAAGAACGGAAAAACTGTTCCGATGCATACATTTTCAGGCACTGTCGAACATACCCTTGCTCATATCGAGGAAGCAGTTCTTCACGATATGCCTGAAGAACAGCAAAGGTGGTATGCAATTAAAATTTTTGAGCGTGATAAAAAAGTGCTTAAATCCCTTAATATTTCAGATCAAAAAATGTCGCATATTGAAACAGATATAGCTGCTGCAGAATTAGAGCTTGACGATGATGCGGAGAGTATTATTACTAACGAAAGATACATTTATATTTCGCAGTTGATGAAGGGCTGTTATAAAAAGAAAAATACAGGAAAATTATCTAATTCCGATAAGATTGACAAGATAGTTACAAACAGATGGATGGGACTTCCTGTTTTTGCAGTTATAATGTTCCTTGTTTATTACATATCAATGGTATCTGTCGGTACAATGGCAACGGATTGGGCAAATGACGGGTTGTTTGGTGATGGATGGCACTTGTTCGGAATAGGCTCATCTGCGTACACAGATGATTTCGATGAATTTGGTGAAGCCTCACAGATTGTTAATGGCTACATTGAATATGCATCAGATAATGGTGTTGACACTGAAGATGTTGAGGTGGCACTTGATACCGAATTAGAAGATTTTGATGCCGATGCGGCACTTTCTGCATTGACAGCCTTTGCAGACTCTGCAAAAGGTATTGATGAAGCAACGTACACAGTTGTTGATGAAGAAACAATGGCAGATGAGAAGGTAACATCATCTTATGATGATTTGCTTGCATCAATAGATATTTACGAAAAATACGGATGTACTGCACCCGATCCTGCTGATTATGGTGTATGGATTGCGGGCATCCCTGTTCTTATTGAAAGCCTTTTAAGTGCCGCAAACTGTGCCGATTGGCTCTCGGGACTTATATTAGACGGAATTGTAGCAGGTGTCGGAGCGGTTTTAGGCTTTGTACCTCAAATGCTTGTATTGTTCCTACTTCTTGCATTCCTGGAAAGCTGTGGATATATGGCGCGTATTGCATTTGTATTAGACAGAGTATTCAGAAAATTCGGTCTTTCGGGAAAATCCTTTATTCCGATGCTTGTCGGCACAGGGTGCGGTATTCCGGGTGTTATGGCATCAAGAACTATTGAAAATGACCGTGACAGAAAAATGACAATTATGACAACAACATTTATCCCTTGCGGTGCAAAGGTACCGTTTATAGCGATGATTGCGGGTGCTATATTCGGGGGTTCTGCATGGGTGGCAACATCGGCGTATTTTGTAGGTATGGCGGCGATTGTCTTATCGGGAATAATTCTTAAAAAGACAAGACCGTTTGCAGGTGATCCTGCTCCGTTTGTTATGGAACTGCCAAGCTATCATATTCCCACAGTATCAAATGTTCTGCGCAGTATGTGGGAGCGTGGGTGGTCATTTATTAAAAAGGCGGGAACAATAATTCTCCTGTCTACGATTGTAATTTGGTTTACAACATATTTTGGCTTTGTTGACGGTAAATTTACAATGCTTTCAGAGGAACAGTTGGATTTAAGTATTTTATCTGCTATCGGAAATGCAATTGCATGGATATTCACACCGCTTGGCTGGGGAAATTGGCAGGCAACCGTTGCATCTATTACAGGACTTGTAGCAAAGGAAAATATAGTAGGAACTATGGGTATTCTCTACGGTGGTTCAGGAACAGTATACGAAAATCTTGCAGAGGCTTTCACTCAGGTATCGGGATATTCGTTCCTTGTGTTCAATCTTTTGTGTGCTCCTTGCTTTGCGGCAATCGGTGCTATCAAGCGTGAGATGAATAATGCGAAATGGACTTGGTTTGCAATAGGCTATCAGTGTGTATTTGCTTATGCAATAGCACTTATGGTAAATCAGTTCGGTATGTTGTTTTGTGGCAACGTAAATGTAATTGGTCTGATTTCTGCTTTGGCAGTGCTTGCATTTATGATTTATATGCTGTTTAAGCCATACAAAGAAAACAACAAGCTTAATGCTAAGGCGAGTATAACAATATAAATACAACATTGTGCAAAAAGGAGGGTTATTATGACGTGGATACTTAATAATATTTCTACAATTATTATATGTTTTGTTCTGATTGCCGTTGTTGCGGCAGTTATAGCTTATATCGTAAGGAACAAAAGACAGGGCAAAACATCCTGTGGATGCGGATGTGAAAACTGTGCAATGAGAGACTCCTGTCATTGAATCATACAAAAAAGTGAGGACCTTTGCAGATGCAATCGTCCTCATTTTCCATATTCAGCTTAATTTCTTTGCCGCCTCAATGGCGATAGCACACTCAACTCTCTTTTTCTCTAACTCGCATGCAAGCTCATAAGGCTTATTAATATCACCATTGAAGTTTTGTGCGTTGGCACTGCAACCGCCACTGCAATAAAATTTAGCAAAACAGTTTTTGCATTTTTCTTTTGTGTAAATATTTGATTTTTCAAAATAGTCACGTATCTTAGTGTCAATTTCACCGTCATACACGCTACCCATAAGAAAATCGTGATTACCAACAAATTGATGGCATGGGTACAAATCGCCGTTTGCGGCAACCGCAAGGTATTCGTGACCTGCACCACATCCCGAAAGACGTTTTATTGCACATGGCCCCTGATCGAGATCAACCATAAAATGGAAGAAGTTAAACCAATTACCCTCTTTCCAACGCTTTAAATATTCAGTCGCAAGCTTGTCATATTCAGCGAAAATTTCAGGTATATCTGTTTCCTGCAAAGCATACTCCTCATAATATGGGGCAACGACAGGCTCAACGCTTGTTTGCTTAAATCCTAAATCTGCAAGATGTATTACATCCTCGGCGAAATCCTTGTTAAATGCCGTAAAAGTACCTCTTACATAATAATTGTCCTGATTACGGCTGTTTGCCATATCAATAAACTTAGGAATAATATTGTCATAAGTGCCTGATCCGTCAATGCGGGGACGCATACGGTCGTTGACCTCTTTACGTCCGTCAATGCTAAGAACAACGTTAGACATATTTTCGTTTATGTATGCTTTTTTCTCCTCATCGAGAAGAATTCCGTTTGTTGTAATGGTGAAACGGAAGTTCTTGCCATGCTTTTTGCCTTGTTCTTTGGCGTATTCTGTGATAGTCTTTACCACCTCAAAATTCATAAGCGGTTCGCCGCCAAAATAGTCAAGCTCAATATTTTTTCTGTTTCCGCTGTTTGCAATAACGAAATCAATCGCCTTTTTTCCTGTCTCGGCACTCATTATGCCACGCTCGCCGTTATATTCGCCCGTACCTGCAAAGCAGTATTTACAGCGCAGGTTACAGTCATGTGCAATATGTAAGCATAATGCCTTTACAACGCTCTTTTTGTTCCAGTTTTTCGCAAATTCCTCATAGCAATCGTCTGTGAAAAGCTGACCTTTTCTGTACAGCTCGCAAATATCAAGATAGCTGTCTTTGATTTCGTCTGATTGGTATTTTTTTATCAGCTCATCATGTATGAACTGCGGACACTCGTTCTCAGGCGTAAACGGCTCTAAAAGATAGTCAAGCATATCGTAGAGACATTCGTCCACCACGTGAACGGCACCCGAATATATATCAAGAACTATGTTCATATCGAACATTTTATATTTATGTATCAATGTAAATATTTCCTTTCGTATTAGATAACAAAACAATGGGGCTGTTGTATTTAGCGCAGATCGTTCAAAGGCTTAAAATACTATAAAATCAATGTCTGGTAAAGACTTATTGAATGGATTTGATGTTGAAATCCGCATTATTTGCGGATTTCCTGTGTTTAAAGCCTTTGAACTATTCACGAAACTCACCCTCGGAGTACCCGCGTACGCCGTCGGGCAAGGTAAAATGCGTATAAATCCGCATTTTACTTCGTTTCGCAAATTCTGCATCTAAATCCATTCAGCCCCACAAGGGGGTGCTGCTAACGCAACACCCCCTTGGCTTCTTAGTTATTCAGCGTGCTCACACTTCTGGTTAGCAACCGTACATGATGTTTTGCATGCTGACTGACATGAAGTCTGGCACTCGCCGCAGCCACCCTTAACAGCTGATTCCTTAAGATTAGCCTTGTTTAAAGTCTTAACATGTTTCATGGTATTTACCTCCTTAAAAATTGTTTACTAAGTCATTATACCATATAATTCCCGAAAAATAAAGTCTTTTTTGAAAAATTTTTCATCTTTCTGATAAAACCCTGTATTTACGAGATTGCATAGACAGTCCTTGCCTTGTTAAAAAGCCGTTATAAAATGGGTGAACCACAATAAATTGTGCCATTTCACTTGACAAAACGCAATAAATGGTATAAAATAAGATGGTATATTACTAATTATCGGAAGTGTAATTTGAAAGGAGTAAATGAGCAGGATATGCCAAAGAAGAACGAATACAGCAATGAATCGATAGTTAAATTAAAAGACGAGGAACGTGTACGTTTGCGTCCGGCTGTCATATTTGGCTCGGACGGTCTTGAGGGCTGTGAACATTCATTTTTTGAAATATTGTCAAACTCCATAGATGAGGCAAGAGAGGGTTACGGAAACCTTATTGAGATAACACGCTTTATGGATAATTCAATTGAAGTGCGTGACCACGGCAGAGGTGTGCCTCTTGACTATAACGAATCAGAAAAATGCTTTAACTGGGAGCTTGTATACTGCGAGCTGTATGCAGGCGGCAAGTACGAAAACAACAAGGGCGGACAGTATGAGTACAGTCTGGGCTTGAACGGACTTGGTGCGTGTGCGACACAGTATTCTTCTGAATATATGGATGTTGAGGTTATACGTGATAAGACAAAATATACATTACATTTTGAAAAAGGAAAAAATATCGGCGGTTTAACAAAGGAGCCTGTACGCAGTATCCAGACAGGTACTACGCAGAAATGGCGTCCCGATAAAGAGGTTTTTACCGATATTAATATTCCTATAGAATTTTATAAAGATGTACTGAATAAACAGGCTATGGTAAATGCAGGTCTGAAGTTTGTGTTATATAACGAAACAGCAGACGGTATGGAGATGT
Organism: Clostridiales bacterium; assembly: GCA_029226065.1. Lineage (GTDB taxonomy): Bacteria > Bacillota > Clostridia > UBA1381 > UBA1381 > Ornithomonoglobus. The sequence goes on along the minus strand of JAQXXM010000002.1, from coordinate 38,788 downwards.
TTGAATACTATTACGAAAATGGTATTGTGGATTATCTAAAGGATGCCGTAGGCGAGGAGGCAATGACAACTGTCGAGACTTGGGAATGTGAAAGAACAGGCCGTGACCGTGAGGATAAAGATGACTACAAGATGAAAATGCAGGTAGCATTTTGTTTCTCAAACCGTGTTAATTTCCTGGAATACTACCATAACTCAAGCTATCTTGAACATGGCGGTTCACCCGATAAGGCGGTAAGAAACGCATTCGTTTATGCTGTTGACCAGTATTTAAAGCAGGCGGGTAAGTATAATAAAAACGAGTCAAAGATAACTTTTAACGATGTTGCGGACTGTCTTGCACTCGTTATTAACTCATTCTCAACACAGACAAGCTACGAAAACCAGACAAAAAAGGCGATAAATAACAAATTTATTCAGGATGCTATGACGGAATTTCTGCGCCATCAGCTTGAAATATATTTTATTGAAAATAAGGCGGATGCCGAGAAAATTTCAAATCAGGTATTAGTAAATAAAAGGAGCCGTGAAAATGCCGAGAAGGCAAGGATAGATATAAAGAAAAAACTCACAGGCTCAATGGACGTAACAAACAGAGTGGAAAAGTTTGTTGACTGCCGCAGTAAAGATGTTACAAAGCGTGAAGTGTATATAGTTGAGGGTGACTCAGCATTAGGCTCATGTAAACTGGCACGAGATGCGTCTTTTCAGGCAATTATGCCCATACGAGGTAAAATATTAAATTGCCTTAAGGCAGACTATCCGAAAATATTTAAAAGCGATGTCATAATAGACCTTATAAAGGTATTAGGCTGTGGTGTTGAGATAAAATCATCACACAACAAAAATCTTGACAGCTTCTCGCTTGATAACCTGAGATGGGATAAAGTAATCATTTGCACAGATGCCGATGTTGACGGATATCAGATACGTACATTGCTTCTTACAATGATTTACAGACTGATGCCAACGCTTATTGAGGTGGGCAAAGTATATATTGCAGAATCACCACTATACGAAATCGTCATTACAAAAGGCAAACGCAAGGGTGAAAAACACTTTGCATACACAGACAGTGAGAAAGAGGAAATATTAGAAAAGCTTAGCGCTGAAGGACTGTCAAAGGACAAGGACGATTACGATATAAAACGCTCAAAGGGACTTGGTGAAAACCAGCCCGATATGATGAGCCTGACAACAATGCACCCTGCAACACGCAGACTTATACGTGTTACACCAGAGAGTGCAGAGCGTACGGCTATGATGTTTGATGTTTTATTGGGAGATAATCTTACAAGCCGTAAACAGTACATTTCCGATAACGGCTCACAGTATATGGAAATGCTTGATTTATCATAACGAAAGGAGCTACACAGATGGCAAGAAAAAAGAATGTGCCTGAGACTGAAATAGTCTATGCACCCATTGCTGAACAGGCGATTACAGAGACACTTGAAACAAATTATATGCCTTATGCTATGAGTGTTATAATCTCACGTGCAATCCCTGAAATTGACGGCTTGAAACCTGCACACAGAAAGCTCCTTTACACTATGTATAAAATGGGACTTTTGGGTGGTAAGTTTACAAAGTCTGCAAACGTTGTCGGTGCTACAATGAAGCTTAATCCTCATGGCGACAGTGCAATTTATGAGACAATGGTACGTTTGACACGTGGTAACGAGGCTCTTTTGCATCCGCTTATTGAGTCACAGGGTAACTTTGGTAAAGCCTACTCACGTGATATGGCTTATGCCGCATCGAGATATACTGAAGTACGTCTTGAGCCGATATGTGCGGAGCTTTTTACAGATGTAAATAAAAACACTGTCAAGTTTGTGGACAACTATGACGGCGAACAAAAAGAACCGACACTACTGCCGGCGGCATTCCCGTCAATTCTCGTAAATCCAAATCAGGGTATTGCGGTAGGTATGGCATCAAATATATGCTCATTTAATCTTCGTGAGGTTTGCGAAGCTACAATAGCATATATGAAAGACAGCAATGCAGACATATTGAGCATTATGCCCGCACCTGATTTTTCGCTCGGTGCAAGTATAGTTTACGATAAGGACGAAATGCGTAAAATATACGAAACAGGCAGAGGCAGTTTCAAAATGCGTGCAAAATACCGCTACGATAAGAGCAGTAACTGTATAGAGATACTCCAAATACCGTATTCTACTACGTCAGAGGCAATAATCGGTAAGATAATGGAGCTGTTAAAGGCGAATAAGCTTCGTGAAATATCAGATGCACGTGATGAGACGGATTTGGACGGCTTTAAGATAGCGATAGATTTAAAGCGTGGTACGGACCCTGATGCACTTATGCTTAAGCTGTACAAGATGACACCGCTTGAGGACAGCTTTGCCTGCAACTTTAATATATTGATAGACTCTGTACCGAAGGTAATGGGTGTAGGGGATATATTAAACGAATGGATAAAATTCAGAATAACGTGTATCAGAAACGGTGCAAGATTTGACATTGAGCAGAAGAATAAGCGTTTACATTTGCTTATGGGCTTGAAAAAGATTTTGCTTGATATAGACAAAGCAATTTCGATAATTCGCCATACGGAGATTGACAGTGAGGTTATACCAAATCTTATGGCAGGCTTTGGTATTGACCAGCCGCAGGCAGAGTATATTGCCGAAATTCGTTTGCGTAACCTGAATAAGGAATATATCCTTAAAAATATTGACAATATAGATAAATTGACAGCGGAAATAGCCGAGCTAAATAAGCTTTTGTCAAGCGATAGGGCCGTTAAGTCAAAAATAGCAAAACAGCTTACAGATATTGCCAAGAAATATGGGCAGGACAGACGTACAGAGCTTATAATGAGTGATGAACTGACAGTATATAAAGAGGATGAGCATATTGATGATTATCCTTTGACTATATTCTTTACAAAGGAACAGTATCTTAAAAAAGTACCTGCATCGTCGCTCCGTTCTACAACATCGGAGCATAAGCTCAAAGAAGATGATGAGATTATTCTCATAGAGGAAACAACTAACGTATCAGAGCTTGTATTCTTCTCCGATAAAGCGAATGTGTATAAGTGCAAGACCTACGATATGCCTGACAGTAAGGTTGCGTCAATGGGTGAGTATCTTCCGAGTATACTCGGACTTGAACCCGATGAAAAAATAATATATACAGTAGTCACAAAGGATTTTAGCGGAAATATGTTGTTTACATTTGCTAACGGCAAGATGGCAAAGGTGGAGCTTAGAAACTATGAAACAAAGACTAACCGAAAGAAATTAATTGGTGCATATTCATCAAAGTCGCCTATAGTCGACATAAAACTGCTAAAAGAAGATACGGATATAGTGATTATAACAGAAAATAACCGTGTACTCACAATTAACACATCACTAATCCCATTAAAGACGACTAAGAGTACACAGGGTGTACAGGTTGTACGTCAGCCTAAAACGCCTGTTGTGCCGTCAAAGGTGGAGATTGCATCAGAGTCGGTGATTGACAATGCAATAAAGTATGTTGCACGTTCAATCCCTGCGGCGGCAAAAACGCTAAAGGATGAGGACGGACAGCTTAGTTTATTTTAAATATTAATTTTCGCCAATCAGTGCGGGATGGAGGTTCATATATGAAAGAGAAACAACGCAGCTTTTATGCTGCCGCAGAAAAGCAGTATCAGCCGTTCCCGAAGGAGTTGTTTAAAGCCTACGGAGTAAAACGCGGTTTAAGAAACGAGGATGAGACAGGCGTTATGGCAGGGCTTACAGCAGTAGGTCAGGTTAAGGGTTACTATATAGAAGACGGCGAGAAAATGCCTATGGAGGGACACTTAAAATATCGTGGTTATGATATATACGATATAGTTGAAAACTGCGAAAGAGAGGGGCGTTTCGGCTATGAGGAGGTAGCATTTCTCCTTCTTTTCGGCGAGCTTCCAAACAGGGAGACTTTGCAAAAATTCACAGAGCTATTAGGTGATTTAAGAGCATTACCCGAGGGCTTTGCAGAGGATATGATTTTAAAGGCACCGTCTGCAAATATAATGAATAAAATGGCGAGAAGTGTTCTTGCAATGTATTCGTATGACGATAATCCCGATGAGACAACGGTTGACAATATACTGAGACAGTCAATTGAGCTTATAGCACGTCTGCCTGTTATGGCGGCAGTCGGATACCAGGCAAAACGCCATTACCATGACGGAGAAAGTATGTATCTTCACGTACCTCAGAAACATCTGTCAACGGCGGAGAATTTACTCTATATGCTTCGCCCTGATAATAAATATACACGCCAGGAGGCAGAAATGCTTGATGCACTTTTAATGATTCAGGCAGAGCATGGCGGCGGAAATAACAGTGCCTTTACAACTCGTGTCGTATCATCATCAGGAACTGATACTTACAGTGCGATTGCGGCGGCTATAGGCTCATTAAAAGGTCCTAAGCACGGCGGCGCAAATGCCAAGGTTATGGGTATGATGAATGATATTATGGCAAATGTCTCCGACTGGACGGATGAAGAAGAGGTAGGGGCATATATAGAAAAGATACTTCGCAAGGAAGCGTATGACGGTGCAGGACTGATATATGGTATGGGACACGCTGTATACACTTACTCCGATCCTCGTTGTATACTGTTAAAGGAACGTGCGGAGCGTTTGGCATCAAACAACCCCGAATGGAAAAAGGAATTTGATTTGTATGCAATGGTCGAACGGCTGACACCTGAATGTTTCTTCAAAGTTAAGAAGAACAAAAAGGTTATGTGTGCAAACGTAGATATGTATTCGGGCTTTGTATACAAAATGCTGAACATACCGCCTGAACTGTATACACCTGTATTTGCAGTTGCAAGAATTGCCGGTTGGAGTGCACACAGACTTGAGGAAACAATAGGATGTTCAAGAATTATACGTCCTGCTTACAAGTCTATCGTAGAACAGAAGAAATACATTCCCATAGAAGAAAGAAGTTAAGCTATGAAAGATAAAGTTAATATACTTGGTGTGTGGGTGGATATGGTAAATATTCCGCGTGCCGTTGACAAAATAATGCAGTTTTTTAATGATGACGGCTTGCATAAGGTGTACACACCAAATTCCGAAATCATAATGGCCGCATATAAAGACGATAATTTCAGAGATATTTTAAACGATGCGGAGCTTTTGACAGCAGACGGTATAGGTGTCGTGTATGCGTCAAAGATATTGGGTAAACCTATAACGGAACGTGCGGCAGGTTATGACATTTTATGCGAGATTTTAGAACGCATCAAGGGTACATCACGTAGTGTATTCCTGTTTGGCGGTAAACCTGGTGTTGCAGAGACGGCAGAAGAAAAGCTAAAAGAACGCTACCCGGGTATTGTTATTGCAGGAACAAGAAACGGTTATTTTAAGCCTGAGGAAGAAGAAGATATTGTTTCTCAGATTAATTCATCGGGAGCAGAACTGTTGCTTGTATGCTTAGGTGCACCAAAACAGGAGCTGTGGATAAATAAATACAAGGATAAGCTCAATGTAAAGGTTGCAATGGGTGTGGGCGGAAGTCTTGATGTATTTGCCGGTACTGCCTTAAGAGCACCTGATTTTTACTGTAAGCATGGCCTTGAATGGTTCTATAGGCTTATGAAACAGCCAAGCCGTGCAGGACGTATGCTTGCGTTGCCAAAATTTGGTTTTACAGTTCTTTTTAAGGGCAGAAAATATAAGCAAGAGGATTAAATCGTTTGCATAAAATGGGTAATTCTCTCCTGCAAACGTACATTCCAAGCATTTTTGTAACTTTATTTTTGTGAAAGGATTTAACAGTCATAGTTATGGGTATATTAATTGCAATAGAGGGTACAGACTCAAGCGGTAAGCAAACACAATCAGAATTATTATACGATGCACTTACACAACGTGGAATAAAGGCAAGACTTGTGTCGTTCCCTGCATATAAAAGTAATTCATCAGCGTTAGTCAGAATGTATCTTGCAGGCGATTTCGGTACAAATCCGACAGATGTTAATGCGTATGCTGCATCAACATTCTATGCCGCAGACCGTTTTGCTACATACCGTACAGATTGGGGAAAAGATTATGAAAACGGTACTGTAATCGTTGCAGACAGGTATGTTCCGTCAAATATAATTCATCAGGCATCAAAGCTTGACGGTGATGAGAAAAAGGCGTTTATAGACTGGCTCACCGACCTTGAATACGGTCATTTCGGTCTGCCGTACCCCGATGCTACAATTTTCCTTGATATGCCGACGGAAACTGCACAAAAACTAATGGCAGAGCGTGCCAACAAGATTGATAATTCAAGTGTTAAGGATATACACGAGCGTGACGGCGAATATCTTAAAAAGAGCTATAATAACGCAAAAGATATAGCAGAAACTCTAAAATGGAACGTTATATCGTGTGTTGACTCCGACGGTGAAGTAAGAGAAATAAAAAGCATAAGCGAGGATATATGGCAAATAGTAAATAATATATTATCTAAAGACTGATTTTAGCATATATCTATACTGAAATAAAGTTGTATTCCAAGGAGTAAAATCCATGATTAAACCATATAAAAAAACTGTTATAGCGTGCTTTATAGGTGCAATATCGCAAGCTATTGTAGTAAATTTTGCACCATTGTTATTTGTCACATTTCAAAATATATTCGGTATTCCGTTAGAAGAAATTACTGTTCTAATAAGTCTTAATTTTATAACACAGTTTTCGACTGATCTTGTTGCATCTAAGTACGCAAAGCGTATAGGTTACCGAAAATGCTTGATTGCGGCACACTCAATGGCTGGTGGCGGATTGATAATGATGGCTTTTTTGCCACAAATTATAAATCCGTTTGCTGCTCTTATTATGGCAACAATTATTTACGCTGTTGGCGGAGGCTTGCTTGAAGTGTTAACAAGCCCATTGCTTGAGGCGTGTCCGACAAAAAACAAGTCCGCTCTGATGAGTCTTATGCACTCCTTCTACAGTTGGGGGGTAGTAGGAGTTGTTATTGTTTCAACAGTGTTTTTTGAACTGTTCGGAATACATAACTGGGCAGTTATGGCGTGTATATGGGCAATAGTACCGTTAGGAAATATAATTTTATTATCGACCGCACAGATGTATGAAATATCAGATAGTGGTGAGGATAAACCTAATTATAAGCAGCTGTTCTCACAAAAGGTATTCTGGCTTATAATCATAATTATGCTGTGTTCGGGTGCGGCTGAACTGGCGGTAAGTCAGTGGGCATCAACCTTTGTTGAGCAAGGCTTCCATCTTTCAAAATCTACAGGCGATCTTATTGGCGTAGGTGGTTTTGCGGCATTTATGGGATTGTCGAGAGTTATATATTCAAAATGTGCAAATCGTATATCGCCTATGCGTGCAATAGCTTTAAGCACCTGTTTATGTATTGTAAGCTATCTTATGATAGGACTTAGCAATTCAGGTGTAATAGGTCTTATGGGCTGTGTACTATGCGGATTTTCAGTGGGAATATTGTGGCCAGGTACGTTATCAATGGCATCTGAAAGTGTTGTCTCGGGTGGTACAACAATGTTTGCACTCTGTGCCTTGGGCGGTGATATCGGCTGTACATCAGGACCGGCACTTGCAGGGTTTATGACAGGTGTATTGGGCGGCGATTTGCGGCTGGGAATACTATGCTCGATTATATTCCCAATCCTGCTTATTGTTGCATTGGGATTGCTTAAGGAGAATAAAAAATTTGAGGGAAGATAGGATTTTTCTGAACAGGAATTTTTCTTTTAGATAAAATCAAAGAATGAGACGAATACTAATTCTGAAGGAGTGATAAATATGTGTACAGCTATAAATTTTAAATCAAAAACACATTGTTTCGGCAGAACGCTTGACTGGACAAGCTCATACGGAGAGGGTATTGTAATAACACCGAAAAATTATAACATCACATTGAAATGTGAAAAGGAGATAATATCTCATTATGCAATAATGGGTATGGGAATAACAGAGGATAATTACCCGATGTATTTCGATGGGGTAAATGAAAACGGACTTTGCATTGCAGGTCTTAATTTTCCTTATAATGCAGTATACGGCGAAAAACAGGATAAAAAATACAATATAGCGCCGTGTGAAATGCCGTTATGGGTACTGTCACAGTGCAAAACTGTTGATGAGGCAAAGTCGCTTTTATCGGATACAAACTTAGTGAACATACCATTTAACGACAATATGCCTGTTGCCCCAATGCATTGGATTATCTCCGACAAAGAAAAGTCTATCGTTGCAGAGCCGTTAAAGGAGGGATTGATGATTTATGACAATCCCACAGAAGTGTTGACAAACAATCCGCCGTTTTTGATGCAGTATCAGGGCTTGAATAATTATATGTCACTTTCGCCATATCAGCCTAAGAATACGTTTTCAGACGCTATTGATTTAAAGTGTTTCTCAAACGGTATGGGAGCTATAGGCTTACCGGGTGATTTATCGTCACCATCACGCTTTGTGCGTGCGGCGTACAATCTTCATAATTGTACAGCCCCCGAAAGTACAGAAGAAACAGTAAATCAGTTCTTCCACGTACTGTCATCTGTAGAAGTGGTAAAAGGTACGGTAATGGCAGAAACAGGTGCACATTACAGCATCTATTCATCGTGTATAGATGCTGATAACCTCACCTACTATTACAAAACATACGAAAACCCCAATATCTGCAAGATAGAGCTTTCCGACTATGATATTAACGGTCACGATTTAATAGAGGTTAAGTAAGTGCAATATACGGGGCTGTTGCATTAGTAACAGCCCCCCCTTGTGGGGCTGAATGGATTTAGATGCAGAATTTGCGAAACGAAGTGAAATGCGGATTTATACGCATTTCACCTTGCCCGACGGCGTACGCGGGTACTCCGAGGGTGAGTTTCGCGAATAGTTCAAAGGCATTAAATATATGAAATCCGCAAACAATGCGGATTTCAACATCAAATTTATTCAATAAGTCTTTATCAAATATTGATTTTATGGCATTTTAAGCCTTTGAACGATCTGCGCTAAATGCAACAGCTTCCCCTTTAAAATGCAATTATTTGGTGCTTGATTTTATTACGTTTTTATGCTATAATTAACACAGAGAATATATCAAATACCAATGGGTTAATAATTATATACAACTATACGAGGAATATATTGATGTACATATATAAAGAATTGCAAAACGGTATACGTGTGTATGCTGAAAATGTTGAATATGCAGAATCCGTATCACTCGGCGTATGCGTTGCAAACGGTTCACGTCACGAAAAGGCGGACGAAAACGGTATGTCACATTTTATTGAACACATGGTGTTTAAAGGTACAAAGACACGTACTGCAAAGGATATTGCCTTGATGATGGATTCCGTAGGCGGACACCTTAATGCATTTACAACACGTGAATATACTTGCTTTTATTCTAAAACGTTATGCGAACATACAAAGGTTGCAATGGATTTATTGTCGGATATGGTGTTTGCACCAAAGCTTTCCGAGGAGGATACAGAGCTTGAACGACGGGTTGTATTAGAGGAAATAGCAATGTATGATGACAGCCCTGAGGACGTAGTTTATGACGTGTTTTCAGAGGCGGTATGGGGTAAATCTCCTATGGGCAGACCTGTTTTGGGTACACCAAAAACTCTTGAAAATATAACACCTGACTCAATGCGTAAGTATATGAGGGAGCATTACACGTCAAAAAGTATAATAATATCCGCTGTGGGCAAGATTTATGACAGCTTTTTTGATGAGCTTGAAGAATATTTTGGCACAAGGGAAATTAATGATAACAAGGTAATGTGTGAAAAGGCTGTATATAAACCCAAAAGCGTATGTGCAAACCGGGATTTTGAACAGATACAGCTCGTTGTCGGATTTAATAGTATAGACACGTATGATGAACGTGTGTATTCATTGCTTGTATTTAACAACATATTCGGTAGCGGGATGTCGTCACGTCTTTTTCAGAACATTCGTGAGAAGTATGGTTTAGTATACTCTATTGGTGCAGGACACAGTGCATACCTTGATACAGGTACATTTGATATTTTAGCGGCAACTACACCTGAAAATCTCGAACGTGTGGCAGAGCTTATAGAATATGAGATAAAACATATTAAAAGCAATCCTATTTCTGATGATGAGATAGAGCGTGCAAAGGTCCAGCTTAAGGGCAATTATATTTTGTCAGGAGAAAGTATGAGTACAAGAATGCAGGCAATGGGCAGGTCGGCATTGCTTGATAAGCCGTTGCGTGACAGGGAGTACGTTTTAAATGCAATATCTGATGTTAATAGAGAAAGTATAACAGAAATAATAAATACGGTACTTGACGAAAGAACAATGAGCGTTGTGGCGGCAGGACCGATAAACAGTATTGAGGGGCTTTTTTGCGGACTTAAATAGTATTTGCATATACACAGCACCTATCGAATATGTTTATATATGCGTTAAAACAACTTTTTTTGCAAAAAGACTTGATTTTTTGCGAATTTTGTAATATTATATATGTAGTTGCAGGATACAAGGAGGGCTATCATGGAATTCAACGAAACAATGAAAATAAAGCTTGATTTTGACAAATCTCAGGAGGTTAAAGAGATAGTGACTCGTGTGTATGAGGCACTAAAGATTAAAGGCTATGATCCTATAAGTCAGATAGTGGGTTACATACTTTCAGACGATCCTACATACATAACAAGTTATAACGGCGCAAGAAGCTTGATAGCGAAGCTTGAGCGAGATGAGCTCTTAGATGAGATTGTAAAATCATATATCAATAACTTATAATATAAAGGGGCTGTAAAAACAGTGCAGACTGGATGCTGTTTTTTCAACCCCTTTTGCGGTGATGAAATGAACGAGTTTATTTACAGTGATGATAACAAGCGTTATCACACGTGGAACTACCATCTAAGGCATAAATTCGGCTGTAAAGTAATGAAAATAGCTTTAAATGCAGGATTTACGTGTCCTAATATTGATGGTACGAAAGGCTATGGCGGCTGTATATACTGCTCCGAAACAGGGAGCGGTGATTTTGCGGGCGACCCAAATGACAGCATAATGCGTCAATTTGAGAATGTGCGTCAGCGTATGCATAAAAAGTGGCATGAGGGCAAATATATGCCGTATTTTCAGGCACATACAAATACGTATGCACCCGCATCTGTTCTGCGTGACAGATTTGAATGTGTGCTTCGTGAGCCAAACGTTGTTGGTATAAGCATAGCAACGAGGGCAGACTGTCTTAATGATGACGTAGTAGAATATTTAGAGGAGCTTCATAGAAGGACATACCTTATAGTAGAGCTTGGATTACAGTCGGTCTATAACGAGACGGGCAAACGTATAAATCGTTGTCACACATACGAGGAATTTTTAGAGGGCTACAACAAGCTGAAATCACGTGGTATTAATATCTGTATACATCTTATTGACGGACTGCCGGGTGAAACAAAGGATATGATGATACAATCGGCACGCAGAGTAGGGGAGCTTAATCCGCATTGCATAAAGCTTCACTTACTGCACATTTTAGAGGGAACTGTTCTTGCAAATGAATACAGAAACGGCAATGTACAACCTTTAACGAAGGATGAATATGTAGATATAATAGTCAGTCAGCTTGAGGTTATACCAAAAGAGGTTGTGATACAACGTCTTACAGGTGACGGTGCCAGAGACAGCCTTATAGCACCATTGTGGAGCCTGAAAAAATTTGAGGTGCTTAACTCCATTGATAAACTGATGATACAACGTAATACGTATCAAGGCATAAAATGCTGAACAGAAAGGAACTAACAGAAAATGAAATACGAAACTTTAATATTTGATTTAGACGGAACGTTGCTTAATACTCTTGAGGATTTAACAGACAGTGTGAATTACGCATTGCGAAAATGCGATTTCCCCGAGCGTTCAATAGACGAGATACGTCGTTTTGTCGGAAACGGTGTAAGAAAATTAATGGAACGTGCAGTTCCCGACGGAATATCAAATGATGAATATGAAAAGGCATACAAGCTTTTTGAAGGACACTATGCGAAAAACAGCAGAAATAAGACAGGTCCGTATGACGGAGTAATTGAGCTTTTGCACGAGGCAAAAAAGAGAGGCTATAAGATGGCAATTGTCTCAAATAAAATTGATTTTGCAGTTCAGGATTTACGCAAAGAGTTTTTTAGTGACGTTGTATACGTAGCAGTAGGCGACAGTGATGATACAGAGAATAAACCTGCGCCTGATATGGTGTACAAGGCAATACGTAAACTTGGTGCAGATAAAGAAACGTGTGTGTATATCGGAGATACTGATGTTGATTTGGAAACTGCAAAAAATTCAGGTATGGACTGTATCAGCGTAAGCTGGGGATTTAGGCTTCGTTCCGAGCTTGAAGGCTATGGTGCGAAAATGATTGCCGATACTCCTATGGAAATTCTTGATTTTATATGAGAGTTACGGAATATTTGTTTTCGGTACAGGATTTAAAATACAGAGACTTCAACGCAAAGCTGATACCGAATATAGAAAAAGATACAGTAATAGGCGTAAGAACGCCGTTATTACGGAGTTACGCAAAGGAAATGATAAAAAATGGTGACGCATCAGAGTTTTTAGCAGAACTGCCTCATAAATATTTTGAGGAAAATCAAATCCATGCATTTATTATTTCTGAATTAAAAGACTACGACGATGTAATATCGGAGCTTGAACGGTTTTTGCCGTATATAGATAATTGGGCAACGTGCGATCAGTTAGTGCCGAAAGTGTTTAAGAAAAACACTGACAAGCTTGTTGATATGGCTACAGAATGGATAAACTCTGATAGAATTTATACTATACGTTTCGGAATTGACGTATTTATGCGTTATTTCCTTGATGATAAGTTTTCTGAGGAATATTTATATTTAATAGCAAGTATAAGAAGTGACGAGTATTACGTGAATATGATGATTGCGTGGTATTTTGCAACAGCACTTGCAAAGCAGTACAGTTCAGCTGTAGTATGTATCGAAGAATATCGTCTTGAAAAATGGGTGCATAATAAAACTATCCAAAAGGCGTGTGAAAGCTACAGAGTAACTGACGATCATAAAGCTTATTTAAAAAGTCTTAAAATAAAATAAAAATTGAACTTGAAATTTGAGGTGGTGATTATGCTCATTTTTCAAGTTCTTTTTTTGTGCAATATTTATATTGACATCAAAAATTAGAAATGTTATAATATGTTTAGAATAATTCTAATATTGGAATGAGGAAAATGACAAAGTACGAAAAACGTATATATGACATTGTTAATCAATCGTTATCGCATCTTACTGTTGAGCAAATATATCAGATACTAAAAGCTGAATTCCCGAGTGTGGTTTTGGCAACTGTTTATAATAATCTGAATAAGTTGTATAAAGATGGGCTGATAAACAAAATTTCGGTGGAGGGTATGCCTGACCGATATGATAAAATTGTTAAGCACGATCATATAGTATGCCAAAACTGCGGGAAATTGACAGACAGACAATTTAATGATTTGACGGAAACATTAAAAGAGCAATTCGGCACAGGTTTTCTGTTTTACGATTTAAAAGTATTTTATGTGTGTCCTGATTGTAGAAAAAAACTTGAACAAGAAAAAAACATTCAGTGATTGCCAAAACGTTTTTTGGCGGACGATGAAATATGTATGATAAATATCAATCTGAATATTTCATTGTCAAATAATAACAAGGGCGTATGCGGGCGCATAAAACCCGTAAATATAAAATATATAAGGAGAGAGAACAATGAGAAGTATTACGACACTGGATTTACAGTATGCCCATAGATTTTATGGGTTTAGAGGAGAAGCGCAGTATCTGCACGGTCATACAGGTGTACTTACTATAGAAGTAGAGGATTCTGTAAACGACGGAGTTAATATGGTTTTCCCGTGCAACGAAATTCAAAAGACAGCGTGGTCGGTTTTGAAAAATTTTGATCATGCTTTAATTCTTCGTGAGGATGATCCGCTTTTGCCGGCAGTTTTAGATGTGTATGAGAAACAGGGAATTAAAAACGGTACACCCAATAACGTTATGAAAGGCCCTGCTTTCAAAACGGAATTAGCAACGGCATATCCCGACTGCCGCCTGGTTGTTACAAAAGAAACAATGACTGTTGAGGGTATGATTAAGATTGTTTATGATTTGTTAAAGGATAAGCTTAACATAGTGAAGTTGACATTTACAAGCGGTGTTAATGCGGCTTCAGAGGAATTTGAGCCGAACTTACATACGGAGCGTTGTCCTTTGTGCGGTATTGCATTGAATGAAAACGGCGTATGTCCTAAATGCGGTTATAAAAAAGCGTAAAAAATATAAAAGGGCTATTGCCTTTAGTGCAGAGCGTTCTTCTATTAGATTTAACAAAATATTTAGAAAAGGAATCCCATTTTGAGATTCCTTTTCGCTATTTGGGTTTTTTATAGTTTTAATAAAAATCACGATGCTTAAAGAAAATGAAATGCACCTATAGAGTTTTTATTTTCTATCGACACCTCTTATTTTATAAGCACTTTGCTTATATAGTTTAACCTCTTTGTTTTGCAAGTATTTCTTTTTATGCTCGCTTACTTCACAAAGAATCGGTACAGGAATGTTACAATCTGACCACGTGTACAGTTATCGTTGGGACTGAAGGTGGTGTCACTCGTGCCGCTGGTGACGCTGTTGACCACCGCCCACATGACAGCCTCGCCGTAGTAGTCCTCAAGACTTACATCGGCGAAAGGATTTTGGAACATCCACTCGCCCTGCATACCGCCACCCTGAGCCTGCTCACTGCGGTAGATGAGTGTGACAATCTGACCACGTGTGCAGACCGCATCAGGACTGAACTTGCCATCACCTGTGCCACTGGTTATGCCCTTCTCAACCGCCCAAGCCACTGCCTTGGCGTAGTATGCATCATCGGAAACATCGGTGAAACTGCTCATACCTACGGGTTCGGGACAGCCGTAAGACTTCCATAGGAATGTGACAATCTCACCACGTGTGCAGTCGGCATCGGGACTGAAGGTTGTGCCGTCGTCAGTGCCGTTGGTGATGTCGTTTATCAGTGCCCATTTCACGGCAGGTGCGTAGAAAGCATTTTCAGCCATATCCGTAAATGGGTTATCCCAGGAGAATACAGGCTCCACGGATACCTTGCTGGCAGGCATCTTGAAAGTAAATGTGCCGTCTCCGTTATCAGTCACGGCGATTTCCTTGGCGTTTTTGTCCTTTACGGTCACGCTGTCTACCTTGTAGTATCGGTCGGGGGTGACGGTGATTGTCACAGTATCGCCCTTCTTTGCACTGCTCTTGGAGAAACTGATGCTTCCGTCAGTATCCTCGGAAACGTCGCTTTCCACCTTGTAGGTAGGTGTGCTGGAGCCACCACCACTTCCAGTGTTGGTGGTAGCAATGCTTGCAGTAAAGACACAGGTGCCCGGCATGATGACGATATAATCGGTGTATGTCAGACAGTCAGCGGTTTTATCTGTGCCATTTATTTTTACAATTGCGTTGGTAGCGAGTCTGTCTGTTGTATTATTATAGGCAAACTCTGCACCGTCGCTATGAGCAATATATGCGAGAACACTATAATCATATCCGCCGGTAAATTCTGTCTTTAGCTCGTCAAGATCAAATTCATCTTTTAATGCAGCCATAAGACTTTCATAAGTGAAGCGTCCTCCTGACTGTTCGGCAAATGCTTCCACAAGAGTTTTGTCAACGACGAATGTTTTATCGTCCCAGATAAGTGATGTTCCTGTGTCGTTAACGAAAACGCCATCTTTATCTGTATCCTCGATGAAGAAACAGAATTCAAATTTGTATCCCGAATTGATTGTAGGATTCGTTGCAGCCTCGCCATCACGAACATCGGTATCGACAGTGATTTCAATGCTGTGCTTGTCGGTTGCGGGGAAAGTATACGTTACGGTAAGTGTGCCGTCATCATTTTGATCAGCGCTTGTTGCAGGATTTCCGTTTACGGTAACGCTGTCTAAGAAATCCGCAAATTTGTAGCCTTCACCTGCAGAAAGCCTAACACTTGCAGTGTAGATTGTACCATATTGTGCATTGGCATCACTTGGTGTCCATGTAACCGTTGGTGTGGTAGTGCTTACACCGGTGGTTGCACAGGCTGCCGTGGTGTCCAATGTAGTATTTGATACCGGAGCATCAATATCTGTGATTTCTACATTTGAAACATCGGTAGTTTCTGCCCCAATTGCACTTACCGCATAAATCATTTTATCTGCATCTTTGATTTCCATCCAGATTTTACATTTGGATAATTCTACATCTTCTGATAAACCAAGTGCTGTCTTGATATCGGAGGCTGTTACCGTCACTGTTGTATCAACGCTTTTACTGTAACACCAGTCATTTGTTCCGTCATTGCCCTGTACAATAAGTGAAACATTTTTTGATGTACTTCCCTTGGTTGCCTTAATCGCACCTGTTTCGGGGTAATAGAATGCTGTACCAATACCCTTATCTGTTCCATCCAGTCGTAAGGTCATTGCCGTTCCTGACGGAATCGTCCCCGACGATGCTTGCGCAGCAGATGCGAAAAGTACAGATGACAAATTCAGGTTGGAAGCAGGCAGAATGTTCTGAAAATACGCCTCCTCAGTAACCGACATGGTGCCGGCGACAGGAGCGGAATTTTTAACAAGCTCATATCCCCATACCAGACGCTGCCAGCGTTCGCCAGACTCAGCACGGCGAAGATAGAATTGCCTGTAGTAATAAGAATCCCAGTAATAATCCCAGTAATAATCCCAGTGTATTACTTTACTGTTATCTGTTCCTGCCAACAGTTTTGAACTGTCTCCAGTTCCTTCTCCATCTAATAAATACAGCTTGTCTGTGGTCGTATAATTTACACAGTTTTTCTGGTCAAACGTTGTTACTGTGGTAGGATTCAATATATCCTGCTCGGCTTCGGTAAAGTAATTTCGATCCGAAAGCACATCCTTCAGTGTCTGACGCATGTCACTCCTTCCGTAGTGGTTTGCATAAACATCTATACTGCCCGCTTCTTCACCATAGCCTGTTCCTGCTTCGTAATTGTATGATCCGCTACTTCCGTCTGCTCTGAAATACGCATACATCATCCGATTTGCGGCAAAGATAACGGTATTATCTCCTGCTACATCGTCATCCTTTCCTAAGATGTACCATTCCAGTGTGGAGCCCTGGTCATTTTTAGCAAGTTTGATCTTTCCGATGTTTATGGCATTACCATCTGCATCCGGGGCAAATGTTTCATCCATCATCTGCTCCTTCGTGGCATAGGCAGACACACTTGGCTCTGTTGCCGAGCCAGATTCTGCCAGCGCCGCGGTGGGTAGCATACCTACTACCATCGCAAGGGCGAGCAGGATGCTCAATAGCCTTGTAGGTTTTGTTTTTTCTTTCATAAGTAATTCCTCCTTGTTTCTTTCCAACACCTTTGCGGGCAAGTTGATACAATATAAATCGTTTTAGTTGGGCTTAAAGGAAACAGCACCCAACTAAAACAGTACCGATAAAAAGAAACACCAATCCTATAGGCAAAGGAAACAGATGCCCGACAAATCGCATTTTTTCAGGATTATTAGGGTTATAACAAATTTTAATTCTGAATTAATCGGATATTTCATTTTTCGATAAGTTCTGAAATATGGCTTTTCTGTATATTTTTTGCCGTCAACGACATAACCCACAATCGGGCGATAATGGGTATGCTTTATGCCACGGAAATATGTATATTCTTTTTTTTAGCTCTATAACTGTCGCATTTATCGGCACGGTGCAGCGTATATAAGTCCGGATTTTTGCCGTAAGCAAAAGGATACCGATACCATTAAACATCATACCGACAGCGAAAAAGAATACGTCACACATAGCGTTATGATATTAATGAATCGATAAACGCAAACGCACCACATAAACCTAATATTAGTAGAAAAGCTCCAAAAAACGCCACACTTATTCCGCCACCTTTGGTGTAATGTTCTTCTGGATTTTCGGGGTTATAAAAGACTTTGATATTACCATCGATTTTAATTTTTTTGTAGTGTTCGTAAGAGGTATCTCCAATACCGTGATAGGTATGTCCGTCAACCTTATATTCAAATTCCGGCGAATAATAGCGGGTGAGGTAGCCATCTTTGTCTCTATCCTCAGATTCATGTATGCCGGTTATTTTGCCGAAGGTTTTACCCTTGCATTGCTTGTATTTTTTAATACCTGATATAAGCGCGCCTGCTCCTAATAAGATAAATCCGATGGTAAATAAAAAGGAAATGACTTTCATAAAAATCACTCTTCTTTCTTTATTCAAATTATATTAATCTTCAGCAAATTACTTCATTACTGTAAGATGCTGCAGATATTTCTGATATGTATATTTCAGTCTTTTTTCTGAGAACATACCGCAAAGAGATTATTTTTTTCACCAATGGCAAAATAGGACTTTGGGTTAATGTTCACATCTCTTGCTGTTTAGCAAACTACTGCTTCTTTACAAAGTGGGTTTTTGCTTTTACATCTCCCATTTCTAAATCCCATATCAGTTCTCCGTCCTTATAGATAAATTCAGCAGATATACCGTTGGGATCCGTGATTTTCAGACCGTTTTCGGTAAGTTCCCATGTGCCGCCGTCATGAGTTTCATCATCTGTTTTTCCTGTAACCGTATAGTCGGCATTAATAGTAATCTCATAGACTCCGATGTTTTCTTCATAGTCATATACTTCGCCATCAGATTCGATAACTGATGCTTTCCATGTTCCGATGTACAAATCATCGCCTTTTGTTTCTGTTTTTGGTTCGTCCTTCGTTTCGGATTTGGTTTCGACATTCACATTGTTGTTTGCGGCATCCTTGTCGCTGTTGCTGTTACCGCAACCTGTCAGTGTTGTTCCTAAAGCTGCAATGATAACACAGCATATCAGTATAATATTTTTTTTCAATTTCATGTTTTTTCATCCTCACTAATCATAATGAATATAAATATTAATTCTATATACATTAAATTTTTTTCGGCATTTTGCCGTATGCATTGACCGTGCGAATTGTTTTGTGTCGGCTCACCCACACGGCAAGGAGAGCTTTTTCCATAATTGCTGATACTATTGTTTCATCGGTTACACATCCTTTTCTAAATATTCATATTTTGTAAAATAAAACACATTTATTTTTCGGCTGTCGGTTTGCAGAAGTCTTCAAAAGCACGAATCATTTTGGGGTGTTTTATAACAAAATGAATAGAAGGTACATTGTTCTTTGATACGACCACCCATTTCCCCATATTGATCTGAATATGAATGTTTCTGAAAGAATGTACAGCATTTGTATGCAGATTATATCCGGCATGGTCTTGGGCAAATTGATACGTGGCCGCAAGATGCCGCAGATAGTCTGAATAAGTATAGCGCAGTCCTTTCTCTGAGAACATACCGCAAAGAGATAAATAAACAGGTTCTTGTGCAAACTCTTCTTCACTAAGTGCGTAAATCTCATCACATATCGTTCCGTTTTCAAGAATTTTTTCTGTCATGTTCCTTTGTCGTGACATATAATTTCTGACAGCTGTCTTGTCTTTTTTTCCAAAGGAGTTGTTTTCAAGCATACTTTCGAGAACGTTTTTCGGAATAGTATAGATCGGCAGTGATGAGAGCATATTGCATCGTGTTCCGCCTGACAATGCTTCGGACTCCTCAAAACTAAAGAACGACTCCTGATCCTCTGTCCTGTACGTTTTCACCAACGGTTTTGCCTTTGAGAACAGGCGATGCACACGCCTTTTGTAATAGGCAAGATCAGTTTCATCTTGAGTCAGACAGTATTTCCCTTCATCATGATAACCTCTGATACATTCGCCATAGAGTACAACATTATCCGATGCGTAGTCCGTATGGCAATAGACACGGTTTGAAGCGTCGGACAGATAGAAAGAAGTAACCTTTCCTGTCATATAAAGCGGTATCCAGCTCATAAGCCCGAGCAGCATCTCGTCGGATGGTCGGTCAACATCATGAATCATACGAATATCTGCACCCTTTATAATCATCATAGCGATGGATTGCATCCAATCCCTCAGATATGCCGCATTCGTGTTCAAGTCTTTGATGGGAATACTGTTGCACATACATACAGTACCGCAGACTTCGGAAGAGGCTACTGTTCTGAAAAAATCAAGTTCGCCCTTTTTCATCTCCTCAAATCCGTAATAGTATTTCGGAAGAGATAAAGCCTCTGCCTTACGTGTTTCGACAGCCTCGGGGAAATGATTATTGCTCATATACGTTTCGATATTAAACGCATCAAGCTGATAAAGAAACTCCCCAAGATAATCATGCTGACTAATCACTCTGGAGCTGAGCCAGCTGCACAGTTTTGATGCACATCGATCTGTCGGAACAAGCTCCTCCGCAGATTGCCTGATAAGCTCTGCAACTGCCGATGGTGGTTTTGTTCTTGCGATATACTCTGCTGTTTCTATAATAAACTTATCTAAATCGGCAGGTTTACGCTGACCCGTTCGAATTCTCGACAGATATGATGAATCAAAACTCAATGCTCTTGCAAGACCTGAAACATTGATATCCAATGTTTCAATTGCAGTATTGAGATTTTTAATTATGGCATTATAGTCAAGTTTTGGTCTCTCTGAAAACTCTGAAAAAGCATTTCTGATGGTTAGTTCATCAATTTCCGGGGCATTCTCGCTTGCCAGCTGAACAAATCCGCAAATCAGCTTTTCGATATGTTCCTGATCAGGAATTCTCTTTCCTGAACGGTATCTGCTTAGGGAAGAAGCCGATATACCTGAAGCTTCGGACAGCTCTTTTGAAGTAGACTTTGTTTTATTCAGATACAGTTTTAGCGCATCGGAAAAGCTCATACCTTCACTCCTTTCAGTCAACCTATTATAAATTATAATTTCTATTATAAATTATAGCATAAAGTATCGCAAAATGCCATAAAAATTTCCGCGTTGTCAATGACAATGCGGAAATTACAAAAAGTGTATTGGAAAAACAGACAAAAAGAGCGTTCTCATAACCTTTTCATATTATGTAAACACATGGTATGGTGCGCGTGACTGATTTTCTGTAAAGAAAAATCGGAACGGACCAAAGTCCGTTCCGACGTGGTGCGAGGGACCGGACTTGAACCGGCACGGGTTAACCACACGCCCCTCAAACGTGCGCGTCTGCCTATTCCGCCACCCTCGCATATATGAAATTATGCTGCATACGCGACAGTATGTATTATAACAGACAAGGTGGAATTTGTCAATACTTTTTTTGAAATTTGTTGTTGCAATATGTGGAGAATTATGTTAGTATATAAATATAATTAATTTTAAAGATTGGATGGAATTATGAAAAAGAAGATTTTATTTTTAAGCCTGATATTTACATTGTTAATATCGTCAGTCAGTGCAGAGGCATACAACGGCTGGGCATCGGATTACGTTTCGGAGGCACAGTCAGGGGGAATATTGACCGCCGCACAGGTAAACGGCGACCTTACAGCACCAATAACGAGAGCAGATATTGCTATGCTTGCGGTTAAAACATACATAAATGTCAATGGCTATGATTTAAGTCAAACGACATCGCATTTTACAGATACGCAAAGCGTATATGCAGAGGCGGCATATCAATTAGACATAATGGGCGGTACAAGTGACACTGAATTTACACCGTACAGCTACGCTACACGTCAGGAGATTGCAAAAATAATACTGTCTCTTGATGCAGTCCTTGATGGGGACACTCTTATACTTCCTGATGCACCGTCAGCTGATTTTACAGACTTCGACACTGTAAGTGACTGGGCAAAACCGTACGTTGCAACGGCAACGGCAAACGGACTTATAAACGGCTATCCTGATGGCAGCTTTGGCGGCGAAATACCGGTAACGTGGGAGCAGGCTGTGACGCTCATATTAAGATGTACAAATCTTAATCATATACCCGAGATACCCACAATTGATGAAGCTCCCGATAAAGAAATTAATATTTCGGGATACGTAGGAAATGTAAATTACGGAAAGACAAGAATTAAATGGGATGTGCCGACTAATGCAACATCCGTAACCGTAACGCAGGCAAGAAATTCATATTATGAGGGCGATATTGCTCCTGAGACTGTTACATATAACGCTATGGGCTACATAGATATTGAACTTAATCCGAACAGACGTTATACTGTTTCTGTAGACGGCGGTCCGTCAAAAACGTTT
The DNA here is from genome assembly GCA_029226065.1 of Clostridiales bacterium. GTDB lineage: Bacteria > Bacillota > Clostridia > UBA1381 > UBA1381 > Ornithomonoglobus. Next base: position 16,495 of record JAQXXM010000002.1, on the reverse strand, counting down.
AGCGTGAATAAGGTTGCACCTGTGGGCGCAAGTGAGATAAATTCTTCATATCCTACAACTAAAGAAGAAGCTGACGTTTTAATGGTTCCCATCACTGTACCGGTATGGAGACTTTCGGGTGGGAATAAGGTATCATCGACTGCAACGTTTTCAGTGCATAATAAAATTGCCGAAAAGGTGAAGCTCGTTTTTGAGGAGATATATAACGGGGAAGAAAAGTTCCCCATAAAAGACATCGGAGGCTATGCATGGCGGGGCGGAAGAAGTGAACATAACGGCGGAACTGCCATTGATATTAACTATGACGAAAACTACTGCATATATAATAATGGCACAGTAATCGGAAAATATTGGAAGCCTTATGAGGATATATATTCAATAAAGCCTTATGGTGATGTTATAAATGCCTTTGAACGACATGGATTTACTTGGGGCGGTGATGCATGGCGAAACCCGAAGGATTATATGCATTTTTCGTATCTTGGTACTTGAAAATAAGAGGACAGGGGCTGTTGTGCTAACAGCCCCATTATTTATCAATTATTGCACGTGTCATTTCAACTGCACGTTTGTTTTCTTTTACGTCATGAACACGTATTATACACGCACCCTGCATACAGGCTATAACCGATGTAGCAATTGTACCCTCAAGGCGTTCGTTTACAGGCAGATTTAGTGTAAGTCCGATCATAGACTTGCGTGATGAGCCGTATAAAATGGGGTAACCCAAGTTGTTAAGCGTACTAAGATTTTTTGTCATACATAAATTCTCGTCAAGTGATTTTGCAAAGCCTATTCCGGGGTCAATGCAGATTTTATCATCAGAAATACCAACGGATTTGGCAATTGCGATACTTTCAAGTAAATCTGCTTTTACATCATCAATTAAATTATTGTAATTGCAGCTTGTTCTGTTGTGCATTAAACATACCGATGCATCATATTTCTTGACGATTTTTGCCATATCGTTGTCGTATTTAAAACCCCATATATCATTTATCATATCTGCACCAACTGATAAAGCGGCTTCTGCCACATCTGACTTATAAGTATCGCAGGATATCGGTATATCAAAATTAGACTTAATAGCTTTTATTATCGGAACTACTCTTGATATCTCCTCATCTGATGAAATCTTTTCATAGCCCGGGCGTGTAGATTCTCCGCCTATGTCAATGATGTCTGCACCGTCACATACCATTTTATCAACACGTTTCAGGGCATCATCAATATTATTGAAACGTCCGCCGTCAGAAAAAGAATCGGGTGTCACGTTAAGTATTCCCATTATATAAGTTTTGTTGTTATCGAAAAATTTTTCAGATATATACATTGTATTTCTCCTCATATAGATATAGTGTGATTGCGTTTTTCCTGTTCCCAGTAACATTCGTCTTGTGCATTACAGCAAAAGCATAGCCTTGATTGTTTGTCGGCATCATAGAGAATTTTTGAAAAAATATCAGTTTGTGCGTTGCATCTGTGACCAAGTATAGCGTTTGATACACATTCTGTTTCACTTTCTGAAAAACCACATTCGGGCATAATAAGCTTTGCAAGGTCGGCGCCTGATTCGTTATGCGGTTTATCGGAATACCGCCCTGCATCGTGAAGAAGTGCGGCTGAATAGAAAAGCTCTTTATCAATATCCAGTCCCTGCTCCAGTATCATTATGTAACCTATGCGGGCAACATCAAGCGCATGTGAAAGGTTGTGCGGGCAGAAAATCCTGTCCTTTTCCTTTTCAGCAATCGTTTTGGTTCTTTTAATATAAACAGGATGGTTATATATATTATTACAGCGTTGCATTGTTATATGACCTTTCTATGAGTTCTTTTGCGTTGCTAAGTATAGACAATGTGCCGAAAATAACGACATTCTTGTGATTTTTCAGCTTATCAATAGCATCGGTTAGGGATGAGGCCGTGTGTGAGTTAGGATTATACTGCTTAAAGGTATCACGTAAAATATCCTTATCAAGTCCCCTGTTGGAGGGAGCAGATAGACAGTATATCATATCTGCATACTTTGCAGTAAGTGATGCGATGCTTTCATAGTCTTTGTCCTTAAAACACGCGCAGATAAACGCAGTATCTTTCGGAACGGTGTACATTTTCAGTGAGTCGGCAAGTGCTTTTGCTCCGTCTGGGTTATGTGCTCCGTCAAGGATAAATTTACCTATTCGCTGACATCTGTATTCCCAAACTGCATTTTCTATGCCTTTTTTTATTGAATTTTCGGGAATGTGTAACACACGTGATGCTTGTATGGCAATAGATGCATTTTGCGGTTGATACACACCTAACATACGGGTTGTGTAAACGTTGCCGTATGCTTGAAATGTTGTTCCGTCAAGGTCTGCGGATATAATAGTAGGGTTTTCCGCTGTGTACAGTTCAGAATTACAACAGTGTCTTTTAATGACATTTTGCACCTCGATTGCCTGAACGGCTGATACAACAGGGGCATTACTCTTTATTATACCTGCTTTTTGCTCAGCTATTTCTGTAATAGTATTACCTAAAAATCCCGTATGGTCAAGAGATATTTTTGTAATAATCGAAAGAGCCGGCAAATCAACAACATTCGTTGCATCTTCTTTACCGCCCATACCACATTCTATAATAGCATAATCGGGCATCAATCTCGAAAAAATGACAAATGCCAAGGCAGTTTCAGCTATAAATTGCGTTGTATAAACACCATCGTTTTCCATTTCATCAATTGCATTTTTAACTTCGTCCATTGCATCACATATAACTTCCTGTGATACACATTCGCCGTTAATCAAAAAAGTATTTTGGTATTCGCCCACACAGGGAGAAACAAATCTTGCACAGTTCATTCCGTTCTCATATATTACAGACGATAGATATGCACCCACCGAACCCTTTCCGTTAGTGCCTGCAATGTGTATAACAGGAACGGATTTTTCGGGGTTGCCGAGCTTTTTTAGAAGCTGTTTTACAGTATCGAGTCCTAAGACAATTCCGCGCCCCTGCAGATTTTGTATATATTCTTTTGCTGTTGTATAATCCATAGACGTGATAATGTCAGCTCCTTTCATAAATGCTCTGTAATAGTATATCATATAAAGTGGAATGTGTCAAATTATAGTTTTATAAAATTTTGTACTTGCATAAATTTACATAATGGTGTATAATATAGATTAGCAGTGAGAAAGGGTGTATTGCCACGAAGCGTATATTTATTTTTTTGTTTATATTTACAATAGCGATACAGCTGCCCTCTCGAGCTGAGGTGGAGACAGCAAAAAGCGTGTGCGTTATGAATACCGTAACGGGGAAAGTGGTATTCTCCCAAAATGCAGATGAAAGACTGCCTATGGCAAGTACGACTAAGATAATGACACTTATAACAGCATTGCAAAATTCAAACCCTGATGATGTTGTGAAAGTCAGCCGCTATGCGGCATATCAGGAGGGCTCGTCTGCGTACTTAAAGCCCGATGCACTCATTACAATGAGAGATTTATGTTACGGTCTTATGCTTAATTCGGGAAATGATGCCGCCGTTGCAATAGCTGAACATATAAGCAAAAATGAGGAAGAATTTGCTTTATTGATGAACGATACGGCGAAGAAGATGGGTGTAAAGGATACTAATTTTGTCAACCCTAACGGACTGCATGACGATAATCATTATACCACAGCATACGAGTTGGCAAAGATAACACGATATGCGTTAAAAAATGATATGTTTCGCGAGATAGTATCATCGAAAATGTACACTGCGATCATGACATTGAGTGACGGAACAAAAACAGAGATTGAATATATAAATCATAACCGTTTAATAAAAGAGGTCGACGGCTGTATAGGCGTCAAGACAGGCTTTACAAAGACTGCGGGCAGATGCCTTGTAAGTGCTGTAGACCGTGACGGTATGCAGTATATTATTGTAACTCTTAACGACTCTGATGATTGGAACACGCACAAAAAACTATACGAAGAAATAACGAATAAGAGCAGAAAAAAGCTTGTTGTAAAAACGGGTGACTGTATGAAACATATAATTTCGGGCAAAAAGGAATGTTCTCTTGTTGCAGACTCGGACTTTGTTGTATATGTGGAGGACGGACGGGGTACGGATTTTGAGGTTATAAAACACGTACCTGATTCGATAAATTTCCCCATTAATGCGGGGGAAAAGGTGGGCTATCTTGAAATTATATCAAACGATGAAACGATTGGTGCCGTGAATATAGTAGCAAATTCAGATTTTTTGCCTGATGGTGAGAGCCATGTACATAACTGCTTTATGTTTACTCTGATGAATATATTACGTAACATTATATAGAGGAAATTTTATTCTGCGTTAAAATAAAGCCGTCGTGAGACGGCAGAATGGAGACAAATATGGGAGAAATAGTAAGACTTCAAAAATATATAGCAATGAGCGGAAAAACCTCAAGGAGAGGTGCTGAACAGCTTATCGAAGAGGGCAGAGTCAGCGTAAACGGCTCAAAAGTCACACAACAGGGCGTTAAGGTGGAAATAGGCTGTGACCGTGTTGAGGTAGACGGCTCGCTTTTGAAGGTAAATGATAAAAAAATATATATAGCCTTAAATAAACCTGTCGGTTATGTTACAACTATGAAAGACCAGTTTGACCGGCCGACAGTTGTCGACTTAATAGAAAAAGAAATTCATACTCGTGTGTTCCCTGTAGGACGGCTTGATTATGAAACGGAAGGACTTCTTCTTATGACGAATGACGGTGATTGGGCGAATAAGGTAACTCATCCCGCTTTTGAGTCAAAAAAGAAATATTATGCTGTACTTAAGGGAGTGCTTACTATTTCAGAGCTAAACAAAATACGTCGAGGTGTTGTCATTGACGGAAAAAAGACAACCCCTGCGGAATGTGAAATAATGGAAATAGATATGGGTATGACTCTCGTTGAAATAATTATCCATGAGGGACGTAACCGTCAGGTGCGAAAAATGTTTGAAGCGGTAGGACATACTGTAAAGGCACTTAAGCGTGAAAGTGTAGGTATAGTCGAGCTGGGTAATCTGCCCGAGGGCCGCTGGCGGTATTTGACGTCAAGTGAAATCGAGTATTTTAAACGAAAATAACACATATATAAAGGACGTGACATAAATAGAACTTTACTGCCATTGATTTTGAAACGGCGTCTAAAGAACGGACAAGCGTATGTTCTTTAGGATGGTGTGTGGTAGAAAATAATATTATTACAGAACGCAGAGAGGTATTAATCAAGCCCGATCCTTTCGATTTTAATGAGTACAACTCGAAAATAAACGGAATAACCCCTGAAATGGTTATGTATGAACCTACATTTGACAAGTATTGGGACATCGTACGTCCGTACATAGAAAACAAAATGGTAATAGCACATAATGCGTCATTCGACATAAATGTTCTATGTGCAACACTCAATCATTTTGGGATAAAGATACCTCGGTTTGATTATATGTGTACAGTTATACTGTCACAAAAAGCATATCCCGATCTACCAAGTCATAAACTCAATAATTTAGCGGAGGCTTTAGGGATACGGTTTAATCATCACCGTGCTTATGATGATGCCTACGCATGTGCCGCCGCTATGTTGAGAATAGCAAGTGATTTTAAATTAAACACATTTGATGATGTTGAACAATGCTTTGGAATAAAACGTGGCATCGTTAATGAGGGAATAGGAATAGTAAATAAAAGAAAAAAATTATAAAAAATTATTGATTATGTCCATAAAATGTGATATAATATGCTTGGGGATATTGCCAAACGCTGGTGCGTTTGGTATTAATACCTTTACTGACATCAATGTGGAGCAAGGCATGCAGTTTACCTTGCATTTATGACATAATGCATAAGTATGATATAAAAGTTGTGGAAGGAAGGTATACCGGTGGAATTATCCAAAGAAAGAAAACGGATGAAATTTATAACAAATACGGTGTTTCGTAACAGAACATTGTTTGTTTTTGATATATTGCTTATTGCGGCGGCATATTTTGCAACGTTATATCTGGCGTGTACAAGCTGGGCTGAAGCCTATAAAAACTTTTTATCGTTTAAAACCTGTATAGTAGTAGGTGTATGTGAGGTATGTTTCTTAGCTACGATGTATATGATGGGTATATATAGCACGATGTGGGTGCATAGCGGAACACGTGATTATATACATATTACTGCGGCGTGTGCTTTTTCGTCAATGGAAGCATTGCTTGTTCTGTACTTTGGAGTAAATACGTTTAATGTCTCACCGAAAGTGGCAATCTGTACGATGCTCCTTGCGTCTGCCGCTATACTTGGGCTACGTATGCTTACGAGAGCGTCGTATAATATATGTAAAGGCGCAATGTTAAACGATGAAAGAAAAAAACGGCTGATGATAGTTGGTGCAGGTACTTCAGCGGCTATATTTATGAAGGATTTGTACAGCAATGAAAATTTGCATTATGATGTAATATGCTTCGTTGATGACGATGAGAAAAAAAGAAAAGCATCAATCGGCGGAGTAAAGGTTTTAGGTAACAGATATGACATACCTCGTCTTGCCAAAAGCCATAATATAGACGAAATACTTGTTGCTATATCATCTGCAAGTGCGGTAGAAAAAAAGAAGGTAATTGAAATATGTAGCGAAACCGAATGTAAAGTTAAAATTTTGCCAAGTGTTGACCAGATGATAGGCGAAAATATACATGCGGTTATGCGTGATGTACAGATTGAAGACTTGCTCGCCCGTGAGCCAATTGAGCTCAATAATACAGAAATTGAGGGATATATAAAGGACAGGGTGATACTTGTAACGGGCGGTGGCGGCTCTATTGGGTCAGAGCTGTGCCGTCAGATTATGAAATATGCTCCTAAGAAGCTTGTAATTGTTGATATATATGAAAACAATGCTTACGATTTACAGATGGAGCTTAATAATTTATATCCCGATAATCAACCTGATGTTATTATTGCATCTGTGCGGGATAAAGAAAGACTTGAGGATATTTTTGAAGAATATAAGCCGTACATAGTTTTCCATGCTGCGGCACACAAGCATGTACCGCTTATGGAGACAAGTCCTCAGGAGGCTATAAAAAATAACGTAATAGGTACACTCAATGTTGCAGAATGTGCAGACAAATATGGAGTGAAACGGTTCGTAATGATTTCAACGGACAAGGCAGTAAATCCGACAAACGTCATGGGTGCAACAAAGCGAATATGCGAAATGATTGTCCAGTCTATGCAAAAAACAAGCAAGACTGAATTTGTGGCGGTACGATTTGGCAATGTCCTTGGCTCAAACGGCAGTGTAATACCATTATTTAAACGCCAGATTGAAAAAGGCGGGCCTGTAACAGTTACAGATAAACGTATTACAAGATACTTTATGACTATACCCGAGGCGGCACAGCTTGTTTTGCAGTCGGCAAGCTATGCAAAGGGCGGAGAAATTTTCGTTCTTGATATGGGTGAGCCTGTAAAAATTTACGATTTGGCAAGAAACCTCATACGTCTGTCGGGATATAAGCCTGATGAGGATATTAAAATTGAATTTTGCGGACTCCGTCCGGGAGAGAAACTTTATGAGGAATTGTTAATGGGCGAAGAAGGTCTTGCGAACACAAGCCATAATAAAATATTTATCGGTCAGCCTATAAATGTTGATAAAGATGAACTTATGGCTAACATACGTATGCTTTATGAAGCGGCTGAAGGTAACGACACCGAACGTATAAAGTGCTTAATAGAAAAAGTCGTTCCTACATATAACAGAAAATAAAAACACATAAAGGGAGATAAAAAATGATTATTATTATGAAAGATAATGCGGAAAAATCTGAAATTGCCGCAGTAGAAGAAAAACTTGCAAAATTTGGATTTCAGACGCATCCCATATATGGTGAGACAAAAACAGTTATCGGTGCGATAGGCGACAAACGACAAATAAGTATGAACGAAGTTCTGCTTATGAGCGGAGTTGAAAATATTGTTCCTATTATGCGTCCATATAAGCTTGCATCAAAGGAGCTTAAAAAGGAGCGTACAGTTGTAGATGTGGGACACGGCGTGACAGTAGGTGGAAATAAGTTAGCTGTATTTGCAGGACCTTGTGCAATTGAAGGCGAGGAGCAGTTTATAAGAGTTGCACAGATGGTTAAAGAATCAGGTGCAAACATTCTGCGTGGCGGAGCGTTTAAGCCGAGAACATCACCATATTCATTCGGTGGTCTTGAAGAAGAGGGCCTGAGAATTATGCGTAAAGCAGGAGATATGCTTGGTATGCCTGTATGTACAGAGGTAATGGATACTCGTGATGCACTTCTTGTTGCAAAGTATTCTGATATTATCCAGATTGGTGCGAGAAATATGCAGAACTTCAAGCTTTTGCGTGAGGTGGGTCGTGTAAATAAGCCTGTACTTTTAAAGCGTGGTCTTGCAAGTACAATTGAGGAATGGCTGATGGCGGCTGAATACATTATGTCTGAGGGTGACAGTGATGTTATCCTATGTGAACGAGGAATAAGAACGTATGAGACTACAACGAGAAATACATTTGATGTAAGTGCTATTCCTGTTACACAGGAGCTTACACATCTGCCTATAATAGGTGATCCCAGTCATGCGGCAGGAACATATAAATATGTACCGTCGCTTGCAAAGGCTGCTGTTGCCGCAGGAGCAGACGGACTTATGATAGAGGTGCATGACTGTCCTGAATGTGCATCGTCTGACGGTCCGCAGTCTTTAAAGCCAGATAAATTTAATTCTCTTATGCAGGAGCTTAGAAAAGTAGCAGAGGCAGTAGGAAGAGAATTATAAAATTGGAAGAAGTTGAGGATTGTTATATGAGTATATTGGGTTATCTCGGCCCTGATGGAACGTTTTCACAACAGGCGGCTCTTTTATGGTCGCAGGGTAAAATGGAGCTAAAGGAGTATCCAACGATTGCAAGTGCTATAAAAGCAGTTGACAAAGGTAAAATTGATATGTGTATTGTTCCGATTGAAAACAGCCTTAACGGCAGTGTCAGTGCTACTCTTGATACTCTTGCGTTTGACTCTGATGTGTATATAACAGATGAATACGTATTAAAAATAACGCAAAACCTGATGGTCAAAAAGGGTACGAAAAAAGAGGATATTAAAGTTGTAATGTCGCACCCCCAGGCACTTGGACAATCGTCAAAGCTTCTTGAAGACGAGTTTTGTGGTATTGAAATAAAAGCTGTATCATCAACTGCCACAGCGGCAAAGTGTGTAAATGAAAGCAACGGTGAGGTTGCAGCAATTGCACCGAAATCTGCCGCTGATTTGTATGGGCTTGATATATTATATCCTTCATGTAACGATGTGGATAATAACTTTACAAGATTTGTCGTAATTGCTAAAACACGTAATATGAAAGTGACATCACATGACAAAAGCTCCGTTGTCTTTTCGACCGATCACAAACCGGGCAGTCTGTATCATGCGTTGGGTTTACTGGGTGATCAGAAAATCAATATGCTTAAGATAGAGTCAAGACCGATGAAGAATGAACTTGGTAAATATGTGTTTTTTATAGACATAGAAGGAAATCTTGACGATGCGGGGATATATTTTGCACTCGACAGAATTAAGGAAAATTCGCTGTTCTTTAAGTTTTTGGGCAGTTATTCATATTAATAGTTTTTTTGCAATTTTTTTTTGAAAAAGTAGTGACAAATAAGATGTTGTGTGTTATAATGAATTTATATGATTTATAAAGGAGCGTTTATTTTGAAAAAGATATATTTTGCACTTGTTGCGGCTATATTTGCAGTGGTTATGCCTATGCAGATAATAGCTAAAACCCCAATGGTTTCGTTTGAAAATGACAAAGGAGAGGTTGAAGTCGAGATATCCTCGATTGAAAAATCTATGTCGGCAGACGTTGTGTTGCCGGGTATTACATCTTGTAAAAATCCTATTACAAACACTGTAACTGTAAGTGCTGACGAGCAGGCGGATATTGCTCTGGGATTAAAACTCAGCAAAGAGTCAACTTCATCACAAAATCCGTTGAACAACTATTCGTTGACCATAACAGAGAACGGTAATGTTATATATGACAGCAAGAATGCTGTAGAGGTAAAGAAGAACGATACATCAAAATACATAGACTTAGGCAAAATTACAAGCGATAAAGAACGAGAGCTTGTAATTACATACGAACTTATAGACGATGATATGGATATGTCGGGAGTTTCTGCTAATTTTGTTGTAAATCGTCAAGTAAATGCAAATACTGCAACTGCAAAGCCTGTAGAAACATTAAAGCCTACATTTGAACCGGGCACGGGTGGAAACACAACTTTTACAGACGATAAATTTGTTTTTGATTTATTCAAGGGCGAAAATGGCACAGAGAATAACGGAAACGGCAGTGAAACAAAGGAAATTACAAAAGTCTGCGGAAAAGATATTCCTGCAGGAAGATATGTTGTTACAGGTTCAGGCAGCTTAAAGATAACATCATCTTCAGGCACTGAAAAAGCATCGTATGTAATTTCAGATTCTGGTAAAGATGCCAACGCTGTTAAACAGGCAGTTGTGGTTCTTGAAGATAAAGATGTAATTACAATTACTGCTCTTGATGGAACAGAGAAGGCAAGCTTGAGCTTTGCCAAGGCCGGAGCACAGAACGCGGCGGGAACAAATGTATCACCCACTCCTGTAAAGCCTGCCGATGCCGATAAGGCTAATCCAAAAACGGGCGACAGCGGCGTCGGAGTGATTATTGCAATAGCAGCTGCGGCACTCGTTGCGTTGGGTGGACTGGAAATGCTAAAACGTAAAAAGAACAACTAAAAAAGGAAAGGATTTGATAAAGTGAAAGGGAAAATTACACTTATTCAAATCCTTTTAGTTTTTGTTATTGTAATATGTCTTGTAACATATATCGGTGAACGATCGGAAAAGAACAAAGATATTAAGAAATCGGAGGAACTAAAAACAGAGGATATAGTTGATAGCGGTATATCTGACGATAGTAATGCAGAGATAAAGCCTGACAATGTAGCCAAAGTAAATGAATTAAAAGAGAGAAATGACGATACTGTAGGATGGATAAAGATTAACGATACAGCAATTGATTATCCTGTACTTCACAATACGCAGTCTAATGCATATTACCTGCATCGCAATATTGATAAGGAATACAGCAGTTCGGGAATACCGTTCCTTGACTACCAGTGTAAAGCCGACCTGTCAGATGACAATACTATAATATACGGCCATAATATGCGTAACGGTACAATGTTTCATGATCTTTTAAAATACAGCGATGAATTATTTTACAACGCCCATAAAGTTATATATTACGATACATCAACAAAATCGGGAGAGTATCAAATATTTGCAGTATTGCGTACAAAGGTTGGTTCAAAAAATGAGTTTAAGTATTATAATTTCATTAATGCCGAAACTCCTGCGGAATTTGATGAATTTGTCGCACTATGTATAAAACTCAGCCTGTATAAAACAGATATAATACCACAGTATGGTGATAAACTCCTGACACTTTCCACGTGTTCATATAATACGGATAATGAACGATTTGTGGTATTTGCGAAAAAGATAGACGTTTGACAGCTTTTGTCAGACGTTTTTTTTGTTTCGACAAAACCTCCCATAATTCATCAAAGGGAAATTTGGAGACAATGGCGAAAGGTATTATTAGAAAAAAATATTGTGAAAGGATTAAACAGTCATAACAATGGAAATAACTTTTATACCAAAACACAGGATGATACTCGTGCGGGCTTCGGGTGAAATAGACCACCATAGTGCGGAAAAAATCAAGCAGGTAGTTGAAAAGGAGATAAAACGCACAAGTGCTGTAAATGTCGCCTTTGACTTTGGCTGCGTTACATTTATGGACTCATCAGGCATAGGTATGCTTATCGGCAGATATAAAACTGTAACTGCGCTGGGCGGCACAATGATAATATTTGACGCAAATGAACAAATAAAAAGACTTATGAATATGTCAGGACTAACAAGACTTGTCACAGTCAGTGAAACCTTGCAAAAGGGTATAACGCAAATGAATAAAATAAGGAGTGCACAGATATGAGAACAAATAACAAAATGAGATTGGAAATTCCGTCAAAATCAGAAAATGAGCGGTTTGCAAGAACAGTATGTGCGGCATTTATATTGGAGCTTGACCCGACTTTAGAGGAGATGTCAGAGATAAAAACTGCCATATCAGAGGCTGTAACAAACGCAATTATACACGGCTATGACGGCAATGACGGTACAGTTTTAATTAACGGCGAAATTGAGGATAGAACTGTTACATATATAATAGAGGATAGTGGTTGCGGAATAAGAGACATATCAAAGGCACGTCAGCCACTGTATACCGAAAAGCCCGACAGCGAACGGTCAGGTATGGGCTTTTCCATAATGGAGGCGTTTATGGACACGCTTACGGTGGAGAGTGAAGAAAATAAAGGCACAAAGATAATAATGACAAAAAGGCTTAGTGATAATGCTTGAAAATTCAGAACTATTAAAACGGCTCGATAAGGGGGACGAGTCTGCAAAAGAACTGCTTATAGAAAATAATATGGGCTTGGTATATAGTATCGTAAATAAGCTTGATAACAGAATGTATGAACGTGAAGATTTAGTGCAGATAGGCGCAATAGGTCTTATAAAGGCTGTTGATAAATTTGATACGTCATACAATGTACAGTTTTCAACTTATGCTGTACCTATGATATTGGGCGAAATAAAGCGATTTTTAAGAGATGACGGTGCAATAAAAGTCAGCCGCAGTGTAAAAGAGGCGGCACTGAAAGGGCGAAAATGCCGTGATAAACTTGAAAAAAAGCTTGGCAGAACACCGACTATAGGCGAAATATCAGCAGAATGTGGTATAGCTTGTGATATTCTTATGGAAGCGTTTGAGGCATCAATACCGCCTGAATCACTGCAGGCGGCAACAATTGAAGGTGAGGAGAATCTTACGCTTATGGGGCTTGTTTCGGGTGACGATGAGGAGAATGATTTGGTCGATAAACTGCTTATAAAAGAATCTCTCAAGAGTTTGACGGACAGAGAACGTGATATAATTATAATGCGTTATTACAAAGGCAAAACGCAAACGGAAATTGCTGAATTAATGGGTGTATCACAAGTGCAGATTTCAAGAATAGAGAAAAAAGCACTTATGAAAATGCGTAGTAGCATACAATGCGTTTGATAAAATGCTTGACTTATTTGTCGGATTATGATAAAATTAGTGTATCTTTGGTGGGGGTACACTATTGTGGGGATAAAGAAAATATTTGATCGTAAAGATGGTAAAAGAGTACGTAATCTTGATGCTATGCATTGTATAATGCCTTTGATTTTTCCGAAACGTTCGGAAAGCGAGGTTTTTATTAAAATACGTATAGATCTGACGAATACTAATAATTATATACGTGTGAAAAATGCTGAAAATCCTGAGTTTAAATACAATCTGTTTCAGCTCATCATTGCCGCAATATTAAAAACTATAATATTGCGTCCGAGAATGAACAGATTTATCGCAAACCAGAACATATATCAGCGTTATGATGTATCGGCGGCGTTTATTGTAAAGACAAGCTTTTCAGATGATGCAGAGGAGGCAATGGCGTTTATTAAGGCGGAGGAGACGGATAAACTTGATTCGCTCCGCCAAAAGATTTGTGAACAGATAGAAAACTGTCGTGATGAACTTCAAAAGGATTCATCACAGAAGCTTATGGACTTTGTTGCATTCCTGCCGGGCTTTATTCGTGTTATAATAGGCTTTGGCGCACGAATGCTTGACAGACATGGGCTTATGCCGAAATCTATTATGGCTACGGATATACACTACGCATCTGTCGTTTTGTCGCAGTTAGGATCTATTAAGCTTGGTGCAGCATATCATCATCTGACAGAGTGGGGAACAAACTCACTTTTCATAACTGTAGGCGAAAAGAAAAAACGTCCGTTTTATGACAATGACGGAAATATGACGATGAAAAGCAGTATAGATATAGGCTTTACTGTAGATGAACGCATATCGGACGGATTTTATTTTGCAAAATCGGTTCGATTGATGAAAAAGCTACTTGAGCATCCCGAACTTTTGGAGGGTGAGCTTAATACAAAGGTTTTGTACTGAAAACGTTATAAAAATTAATATATAATGGGACCGTAGCAAAATATATATAAAATATGGTTGAAATCCGTTTAATGCTGTTACACACTCAAAACGAACAATTTCTTATTAGGTAAAAAAGATATAACCCGAGTTTTTTTGTGAACTCGGGTTATATCATATTCCAAAACAAATTTTGAAACTTGAAATGGCTCAGGCTATATCAATAGGGATATATTCTGAGTTTTCCTTGCAGGTGTCTGCATTTTCCACCACCAGCACAAGCGCATCTTTGCTTACTTTAATATTATGCCAGGTGCCTTTTCGTACATTGTAGATATTACCTGTCTCCATTTGTATTAATTCGGCATTTTCACCTGAAATGAGGACGGCGTTCCCCTTGATCAGAACAAATATTTCATCCGTTTTTAAATGTCGCTCAAGGTATGTTATGTTGTCAAATCTCTCAGCATAACGCAGATATGCAACACGCCATCCGTCAAAGCTGTGCTTAACCTCATATCCCTCTTTAGACGGATTATAAATATCAATTTCCATTTTACAGACCCCCTTTCTGTCACTAAACAGCTTATTCACTAAATTCTGCAACACCGACATCGTTTGCTTTTACGGTAATTTCTTTGCCGTAAAGTGTAAATGTCACGTCCTTTGAATCAGTATTCCACATTGAGACGATGAACGAGCCGTCATCAGCCTTGAATTTTGCAGCACGGATGACGGAGGGAAGCGGCTCGCCGTACATGGTAGCGAAGCTTCCGAGACAGAAATACTTGCGGTACGTATTTCTTATCTCAATAAGCTTTTTCAGATATTCGGCATAATCAGGAAGTCCTGCAACACCAATCTTACGGCCGCGATAAATAGACACATCAAAAATGAGACCGTACGTAAACGCAAAATTCAGGTGGTCACGGAATCCCTCTTTGTCATCATGAAGGCCTCTGTTGGATACATTCGTCTGCGGGAAAGTGTCAAGAAATATATCGGGCAGTGATGAATCATTCTGTTCGTAAGTCATACCGGCACCGAATCCGTGCATATAGTCTACCAGGTTGCAATAGCGGTCATTGATATATTCAAAACCTATTGCCTTGTTCGGCGGAAGAATATCACGGATTGCACGTATATTATTCAGTCGTCCCATACCATCGAGGTCTATACGATTTCCGTGTGGATGTGATTTATCAAAGCAAAGCTTCAGGCTATATGAAAGCTGGTCGAAAAAGATGGAGTCGGGATTAAATGACAGCTTCAGACGTGCAACTCTCAGCAAATTGTCATGCCACTCGGTTGTTGTCTGACAGGCGGTATCGAAGGATTTGTAGCCGAAATTCTTCAAAACCGAACCGTCATTACTGAATTTATAGTGTTCGCGGTACTCATTGCCATCAATATCCTTATGGGATATTCTCTGACCGATACGTTTATAGAAGTCTGTTTTTATATCAATAAGATTGCCGTTTGTATACAACAGCACGTGACCGCCCTTTTTCTGAATTTCCTCAATTGCGTCTTTGAGAGCTTGCTCACCGCCCAGGGCAGGATCGGGCTCGAATTCAGGATAATTATTGTCAAAGCGTCCCTTCCACCAGCCAAATACCATTATGCCATTGAGTCCGTAACGCATTCCTTCTTCCCAAAGCTTCGGAAGATCGGAATACTTCCAGAAGATCTCGCCGTACTGATGCTTGCAGATGACACGCTGCCAGCCTACCATATTTTTTACCCAATCGGGAATATTCTGCTCAGCAATCCAGGTCTTTTCTGACCATTTGCGATAAAATGCTGTTCCGTCTCTCCAGTCACCGTCAAACATTGCGATAACCGAACGGCCGATTGAGATTTTTTCGGAGGGTTGTGCCGCAGGGTAATGAGAAATGCAAAACATCAGTTCTGAATGAGCGTGACGAGGCGGCACTCCAATATTGAAACCGACTATACGAATTTCGGGATTGTGTTCACCGATATAGAGGTATTTATCACCGCATTGAAGTCCAAGCCACGGCATTGTGAGAAACCACGAACCATACGAAGCGGGATATGTATAGTTTTTCCAGGTTGACTTGTAGTCAGCTGCCATATATTCCGTGTGCATTGAGGCAACGTGAGAACGTGGATTTGGTATACGTGCGCCGAGTCCGTCGGGGAGGAACAGCTCCTCTTCATCAGGTGCGCATCCGAAGTCATCAGATGCAATAAACGGATACTGAAGCTCGTTCAGTATTACCTGTGAATTGTTTGCAATCATCGAGGTAAAGACGAGATGACCGTCTTCTTCAGCGACAGTCAATTCAAGGTTGATATCAAAAACCTGACCGTCTTCGGCAACCAA
>JAQXXM010000001.1 GCA_029226065.1 Clostridiales bacterium | reverse complement strand
AATTAAGCTGGATAAATTCACGAACGTCTATCTCCTCTTCACACCATCTGCCTGTGACAAACCCCTCCCATTCAGGTACGTTTGTATTGTTCATCATAAACCCCTCTTTTCAATGTTTTTATTGTCTAAAAGCTGATTAATTGCCCGCACGAAACTCCTTCTACACTGCGTAGGAACATATACAGGCATAAACAAAGCGTCATCATTCCATGCTCTGCAAAAATTATATACAGAAAACGTTTTGTTATCTAATAGGAAATTTCTCGATTTCCTATTAGCAAAAAGTCTACATATTGGAATGTAGCGTAGCGAAACGACAGTCATAATAGTGACTTTTTTTATTATGTGTATTATTTATAATTTTAGTCTATAGTAAATACGATGTATCACGTATCCGTATAACAATTCTACATAGTTATTATACCACAACATATTGTATATGTCTATAGTAAAATCAGATAAATATGCACAATATTTTTGAAATTATTTAATAATATTTTGGATATGGTTTTTTATAGAAAAATTGTCGACTGCTTGACTTATATGTCAAAATATAGTATACTGAGTGTGATGACTACTATATAGGGAGGATGTTTTTAATGAAAATGAAATTCGCAGTTGCCCAGTCAGGCGGCCCTACAGCCGCAATAAACGCTACACTTTTGGGCGTTATAGAGGGGGCTCTTGAAAACGGGGCTGAGATTTTGGGTGCAGTAAACGGAATAAAAGGCGTTATAAATGATGACTTCATTAATTTAAACGATATATTTGAAGATGCACAAAACCGTGCGTTACTCAAAAACACGCCCGGTGCATATTTAGGCTCATGCAGAATTAAACTTCCTGATGTCAGCGATGGAAGTGATATATACGAGAAAATTTTTGATGTGTTCAAAAAAAATAATATCAATAAGTTTGTTTACATCGGTGGTAACGATTCTATGGACACTGTAGACAAGCTATCAAATTATGCCAAAAATAATGGTATTGACATTTCCGTTGTAGGTGCACCTAAGACTATTGATAACGACCTTGCAGGCACAGACCATACACCAGGTTTTGGCTCTGCCGCACGATTTGTTGCATCGTCTGTAAAGGAGGTCGCACGTGACAGCGGCGTTTATGCCGAGAAATCAATTACAATCATAGAAATAATGGGCAGGAACGCAGGCTGGCTTACTGCTGCGTCTGCATTAGCAAGAAGTGATAATTCAACTGCCCCCCATTTGATATATCTGCCTGAAAGACCAATCAGCCGTGAAAAAATTATTGAGGATATTAAAAACTGTCCTGAAAATAATATTATCATAGCCGTATCTGAGGGAATAAAGGACGAAAACGGCGAGTATTATTGTGCACAGTCAACACAAAGTCACGATATTTTTGGCCATGCACAGCTTGCAGGCTGTGCAAAGGTGTTAGAAGAAATGTTGGGCGCAGAGTTTGGCTACAAAATGCGTAGTGTTGAGCTTAGTGTACTTCAAAGATGTGGCGGACATTTCACATCACGCACCGACCTTGACGAGTCTGAACAAATCGGAAAGCGGGCGGCACAGTGTGCATCAGAGGGTAAAAGCGGTATAGTTATGGGCTTTAAGCGTACAAGTGATTACGTTTGCACAATCGTTGAAAATAATGTTTGTGACGTAGCAAATAAGGAACGAAAAATGCCGGACGAATATATATCTGACAGCTCAAACGACGTAACAGACGCATTTATTAAATACTGTAAACCACTTATAATGGGTGATGTGCAGGTAATTACCGAAAACGGCGTACCCAAGCATATAACAAGATAATAAACTAAGACAGCACCGCTATTTAGTTGGTGCTGTCTTGCGTTATCAAGTTCAACTGTTCTATTTCATTATTGAGGTGCTGCATCTCCGAATCCATTTTTTCAACAAGAGTAGCACACAGCTTCAATTCAGAGCCTATATGGTCAGGGATTTCACTTTCGTTTTTGTACCTGATTTTATGTTCAAGACTTGCCCAGAAATCCATGGCAACTGTACGCAGTTGGAACTCCACCTTTACCATTTCTTCACCGTGAAGCATTCTTACAGGGATTTCAACGTGCATGTGATAGCTGCGATATCCGTTTTCTTTAGGGTTTGCGATATAGTCCTTAATCTGTACAATACGTATATTTTCAAATTTCTTAATTACATCAGCAACTCGGTAAATATCCTCCTGAAACTGACATACAATCCGTACCCCGGCAATATCGTCAATGTACTTTACCGCATTTTCGAGAGTTGGCTCAAGTCCCTTCTTTTCAAGCTTGCGTGCTATTGAACTCGGTCGTTTCAGCCTCGACTTAACGTGTTCAATGGGATTTTGGCGTTTGTATGTGAAAAGCTCCTCTTCAATTGTATCTATGTACATATTTACGACCTTCAGTGCACTCGTATACGGAAGCATAGCAATCCTGAGGTCATGGCTGTTCGTTTCTTGTATTAGCATACGTCATAAATTACCTTTCTTATTATGTTATCATTGTATCATAAAAAAGATAAAAATGCAAGTCATATTTATCGTTAAAATTCCGTATGTTTCGCCATACCTTTTTCCGTATGCACTATGTGCTCAAGACGGTATTTTTCACGTGTTGCGAGTCCGCCGCGAATATGCCGTTCAGCCTTGTTCTTTTCAAGAACATTACTGCATTTTCTGTACATATCTCTATTAATACGTCCCAATCTTTCATGAACATCCTTATGTACGGTTGACTTTGAAACATTAAACACGCTTGCCGCTCCACGAACGGTTGCGTTATTATCAATTATGTATTGAGCTATTTCAAGCACTCTGTCTTCTATATAGTCCTTCATTTTTATACCCCCACCGACATTTTCATATTTCTTTACAATATATGAAAAATGTCGGTGGGATATGATTAAAAGGATAATTGCAATATTTATAGATTTCTCATTACCTTCTCAAATACTGTACCTATGCTTTCTCTGAACACAAGGTCGGCATTATT
This sequence comes from Clostridiales bacterium, assembly GCA_029226065.1. Lineage (GTDB taxonomy): Bacteria > Bacillota > Clostridia > UBA1381 > UBA1381 > Ornithomonoglobus. The sequence continues at coordinate 1,600 of JAQXXM010000001.1, read as the reverse complement.
ATCAAAATCGGTAGCAGTTTTGTTTATGATAACGATATACTTTCCTCTGAAATATCTCACAAATGATGCGGCAGGTTGTACCGCAAGTGATGTTCCTCCTACAATGAGCATATCCGCATTTGCGATATATTCGATTGCCAATTCTGCAACACCGTCATAGAGCATTTCGCCGTACAGTACAACCTTTGGTTTTGCAAGTCCTCCGCAGTATTTGCATTTTGGAACTCGTTCAGATTTTATTTCATCCATAACTCCCTCAAACTCTAAATTTTTATTACAGGAATGACAATAAAATTTCTTAGTAGTGCCGTGAAGCTCAATTACGTTTTTACTGCCTGCCTTTTGATGAAGTCCGTCTATGTTTTGGGTGATGACCGCTTTTAATTTGCCCATTTTCTCAAGCTCGGCAAGCGCTTTATGCGCCTTATTCGGTTCTACATCTGAAGTAAAATATGTTCTGTAAAAGTCATAAAAAATATCAGGATGTTCCTCGAAAAAGTCAATGCTTAGTATTGTTTCGGGCGGCACTCCGTAATCCTTTACAGTATTATACAACCCGTCTTTACTGCGGTAATCCTTCACACCGCTTTCGGTCGAAACTCCTGCACCGCCAAAGAATACAATATTTTTACATTCGTTTATCATATCTGCAAATTTTTCTATGTCCATATCAATACCTCAATCTGCATTTTCATCTAATGCTTCAATTAAGAAGCTTACAGGTCGAAATCCGTCATTACATGAAATCATAGCAGATCTCTTGTTTTTCATCCAGCCGTCATAAAAGTCCTCTGCACCGTGAGATAGTGCCATAACAAATGCTGACATACTATCCCATGCGCTGCCGCACATTCCCTCCGGTTTTTCCCAGCCATTAGCGATAAAGACTTGTCCTACTGTCATATCGCAGGTATGCTCGATGGGATTTTCGTATTTTGTAATTAAGTCATCATAACACGCAGTTTTCATAACTGTGATTTTGCATTTTTTCATAGTAATATACCTCAATCGTTTCTTAAATCTCACAATTTGTGGATTTGTAGTCTATTCCTGCAAGCTTTGCTTGTTTCATCAAGTCCTTAGTTTGCAATTTATAATTTTTACCGTCTTTGATAAAATGCGTACCGCATTGGCGGAACTCAAAGCTGATATTTTTCTTTATACATTGTTCTCTGATATGCAAAACCCAATCGTAATTCAGAGGTCTTGCGTACATATCCGACTCACCGCCCACAATTACACATTCGATATCATCTAAATATTTCTCGATATCAAGGTCGGAAATCAGCGGTTGCGCTGTGATTTGTTTATGCTTTATGGGTAGGTCTTTGAAGATAGCAAGCTTATAATCAGCATTTTTCTGATTTTCAATCGTGCAGCAAACAACAACATTATCGTATCCGTCTCCCCAGTCGTCAGGAATACAATCCATAAACCTGTCAATACGTTTAGTCAGGAACAGAAACATACAGTCACTACGCTCTTTTATCATCTGCCAACATTCACGTCTCCAACCATCTGCCTCTTCAATAAGGAAATCAGTCGAAAAACATAAATAGACAAGCCCTGATTTCATTTTGTATTCACCGTTTTTCTTCTT